>QYQN01000003.1 GCA_007280895.1 Methylococcaceae bacterium | reverse complement strand
GGCTTATCCAGCAATGCTAGAAAAAGTGGCTAACTACCCTAATATTTCTGTAAGTGTGGGGGTGCATCCGAATGTTCATGACGGACATGATCCTAGCGCAGAAGAGCTTATTTGCTTAGGACAAGCTAAAAAAGTGATTGCAATTGGCGAAACAGGTTTAGATTATTTTCGTAGTGAAGGTGATTTGACTTGGCAGCATGAGCGTTTTAGACAGCACATTCGAGCGGCAAAAGCGTTAAAAAAACCATTAATCATTCATACTCGTGAGGCTAAAGAAGCCACGTTAAAAATTTTAAAAGAAGAACGTGCTCATGAGGTGGGAGGCATTATTCATTGTTTTACGGAAGATTGGGAATTTGCACAACAAGTCATTGATATTAATTTCTATGTTTCATTTTCAGGAATTGTGACGTTTGCCAACGCTAAAAATATTCAGGAAGTGGCGACAAAAATACCAGCTGATCGTTATTTAATAGAAACTGATTCGCCCTATTTAGCGCCCATTCCCTTTCGCGGTAAACCCAATTATCCAATGTATGTACGCTATGTGGCTGAATGTATCGCTAAGTTACGAGACACCAGTTTTGCAATCATTGCACAAGAATCCTCGCAAAATTTTAATCGATTATTTTCCCTGAGTTCAGAAACACCCCTTTGAACTTACTTTTTTTACAAACTTTAATTTAGGAGAATGCGTGATGAGTATTTCATTAAGTAAAGGTGGCAATATTAGTCTTTCTAAGACTGATCCCAGTTTAAAAAATATTATCGTAGGCTTAGGGTGGGACGCTCGTCCCACAGATGGAGCAGATTTTGATTTAGATGCCAGCGCTTTTATGGTTAAAGACGATGGTAAAGTACGCTCTGATAGTGATTTTATTTTTTATAACCAAATGCGTTCCAGTTGTGGGGCGGTTGAACACACAGGCGATAATCGCACTGGCGAGGGCGAGGGCGATGACGAAGCTCTGGTGGTTATTCTTGATAGTGTTCCAGCAGATATTCAACGTGTTGTGTTTGTGGTCACTATTCATGATGCGGATGCTCGGAAACAAAATTTTGGACAAGTGTCTAAAGCATCAGTTCGTATTGTTAATAAAGATAATAACCAAGAAGTCACCCGTTATGATTTAAGTGAAGATGCTTCAATTGAAACAGCAATGATTTTTGGTGAAATTTATCGTCACAATGGCGAATGGAAATTTAAGGCAGTTGGTCAAGGATATGCGGGCGGTTTAGCAGCTTTAGCACAGCAGTTTGGTATTAATATTTAATTTAGTATTGATTATTCTTTTCATAAAAACAAAATATACTCAGCACTCATGTTGGCTGCATTAATGCAGGGGCTGCTATTTTATTAACACAGGAGATGACCATGGCAATATCACTTACAAAAGGCGGTAACGTAAATTTAAGTAAAGAAGCGCCCGGCTTAAAAAAAATCAGCGTAGGGTTAGGTTGGGATGCTAGAGCAACAGATGGTGCAGCATTTGATTTAGATGCCAGTGCCTTTTTAGTGACTGCGGAAGGTAAAGTGCGTACCGATGGTGATTTTTGTTTTTTCAATAATAAATTAGTAGCTAATGGTGCTGTTCAACACATGGGTGATAACACCACAGGTGTTGGCGACGGAGATGATGAAACGATTCAAGTTGAGTTAACGCTGATCCCTGCTGAGCTAGAAAAAGTAGTGTTTACAGTGACTATTTATGAAGCTGAATTAAGAAAACAAAACTTTGGTCAAGTCAGTCATGCGTTCATTCGAATTCTTAACCAAGAAGGTGGTCAAGAAATTGCGCGTTATGATTTAAGCGAAGATGCTTCCGTCGAAACAGCGATGATTTTTGGTGAAATTTACCGTCACGGCACTGATTGGAAATTTAAAGCAGTTGGTCAAGGTTTTGCAGGTGGATTAGGCCCCTTAGCCGCTTCATTTGGCGTAAATATTTAATCGAAAGGGCACTATAATGACAATTAGTTTACAAAAAGGTCAAAAAATTTCTTTAACAAAAGAATCGGGTGAAGGCTTAGAAAAAGTCATCATGGGCTTAGGTTGGGATGCTAAACAAACAGGTGGTGGTTTTTTAAAAGGTATGTTTGGCGGTGGCGGCAGTGAAACCATTGATTTAGACGCTTCTTGCATCATGTTCGGCGAAGATAAAAAAGTTATCGATACAATTTGGTTTAAGCAATTAAAAAGTAAAGATGGCAGTATTGTGCATACTGGCGACAACCGCACCGGTGACGGTGAAGGTGATGATGAACAAATTATTGTTGATCTTGCTAAGATACCCATTACTGTTCAGGCCTTAGTTTTTACTGTGAATTCCTTTACCGGACAAACCTTTGATGCGGTTGAAAATGCCTATTGCCGTATGGTTGATAGTCGTAATAATAATGAAATTGCACGGTACACCTTAACTGCTCAAGGCTCGCATAGTGCTCAGGTGATGGGAAAATTGTACCGTCATAATGGCGAATGGAAAATGCACGCCATTGGTGAAAACTGTAATGGTCGCACTATTGATGCCTTATTACCGCAGATTATTGTTCACTTATAATTAGATGAAACTTTGGTTCAATAAAACGTTTTCCACGATAAGCTCTGTTATTTATCAACTTCGGCAGGCATTGCCAGTCAGCGAATTAACAATCGTTGCCACACATATACATTCATCATCCGTGGTTTTTTTAGCTGCTGATGAGTGTTATTTGGAGCCAGAAAGTTTAGCTGGTGAACAGTATCTTCACTGGTGTGTACAGTTTTGTCTTGACCAGCACATTACAGCGTTTTGGCCGGGCAAAGAAGCGGCACTTATCAGTGAACACCACGCTTTATTTCAGGAGATAGGAGTAAAGCTTTTCCTTGTTGCAGACTCTGACACCTTAAAATTATTGCACGATAAGGCAGAGTTTTACCGTCGTCTTCCTGCGCATATCGCTAAAATCATGGAAGTGTATGCAGTGAATGATAGCGAACAATTTAACAAAGCCTGTGAGCTTCTCTACACAAAACATGCAGTATTATGCGTAAAGCCAGCTGTGTCTGTATTTGGCTTGGGCTTTAGAATTTTAGATACCCAAGAAACCAGTGTTACGCATATTGTTAAGGGCACAGAATACCGCTTACCTTTGCAAGAATTGCAGCTAGGCTTAGTTAATACACCTACCTTTGCGACACTATTAGTTATGGAATATTTGCCTGGACCTGAATGGAGCGTGGATTGTGTCGGACAAAGTGGGCGGTTGCTCTGTGCGGTGCAACGAAAAAAATCTCCACAACCTGGATATGGTCAGCAAATTGATAATAATGATGAAATCAATACGATGGTTTCGCAATTAACCGCACACTACCGTTTAAATGGCTTGTTTAATATTCAATTTAAAGCCAGTGCTGAAGGCCCAAGATGCTTAGAAATTAATCCTAGACCTTCTGGTGGGGTGGGTATGGCGTGTTTAGCAGGCGTTAATTTACCTTATTTAGCATGGCAAGCAGGTCAAGGGGAAATTGTTGACATCCCTGCAATTCAGTATGGCCTGAAGGTGACTGAAGAAAAGCGTGCCGTTATGTTACCCGATTAATGAGTGCATACAAATGAAGAATGAGGTGACATGCACTTTAGCAACAGGAACCTTGCGGCTTACCCTAGCCACAGGAACTATCCCATTACAGCGTTTACTTGGTTTTGCAGCGCGAATCGGGTCTAAACGTAAATTTTTATTGGTAAGTAAAGTTTTAGGTAAGCATTATCCAGTCAGCCTTAGACTGCTACGTTGGTCATATCGAGCCTTAGCCCGTAAAGTGCTCGCTCATACTTTAGCGTCGCCGTCGGTATGGATTGGTATGGCAGAAACTGCGACAGGTCTGGGTTACGGTGTGTTTGAGCAAGCATACCTCGACAACAAATCGCTTAAAAACGTATTGTTTATGCAAACAACACGCTATGTTTTAGCGGATCGACCGTATTTGGCCTTTGATGAAGCACATAGTCATGCAACAGATTTCTTTTTATATTATCCAGAAGCGCCGGCCTTACAACATATTTTTTTAAGCGCACGTAGCGTAGTGCTGATTGATGACGAAATAAGCACAGGACGTACTTTTTTACATCTTATTAAAGCCTATCAGCAAATTAATGACAACGTGCAGCAAGTCATCATTGTAAGTTTAGTTAATTTTGCTTCTGATGCAGATCGCCACTTTTTACAAGAACAGGCGGGTATTGAGGTCATCTGGGTTTGGTTGCGGCAAGGTCAATTATCTTTTCAAGACAGTGCTTTCATGCCTGCCAACCAAGCGCCAGTTAATGTTATTGGTAATAAGGAAAATAAGCAGCACTTGCTCGCTTGGCCTGGTCGATTAGGGTTAGCCGCGCCTGTTAATATCGACCATGCCTGCATTGCACAGCTCATTAATTTAATGAACGAGGTCAAGCCTTGCCCCCATAAGATAATGGTGTTGGGCACTGGCGAGTGCAACGCACCGGCCTATTTACTGGGTAAAGAGTTAGCGCAAAGTGGTTATTTTGTACAGGTGCAAAGTACTACACGCTCACCTATTTATGTCGGTAATGACATCAGTTGTAGTCTGACATTTAAAGATAATTACGAAGATGATATTGATAATTTTATCTATAACTTTTGCCCTGAAGCCTACGATGTCGTAATTATCTGTCATGAAACACCGGTAAACGCCGCCATTGTCGAGCGCTTAGTCGCATGGCAAGCAATCAGCGCACGTTTTGAACTTAATACCACCAGTGCAACGCATGCAAACTTACGTTTTTTTAGACCTTGACGACACGTTGTTTCAAACTTTACGCAAATGCCCTACACCATTAACCGAGCATCCTGTCGTTGTACGTGCCTATTTACCTGATGGCACACCTAATTCATTTGCCACAGCTAAGCAGCAGTGGTTATGGGCGTGGTTACAGCAAACGGGTAAAATAATTCCAGTCACTGCACGCGATAGCGCGGCTTTTTACCGTGTGCAATTACCTTTTACCGAAGAGATTATTTTAAATCATGGCGCTGTTATTTTAGACAAACAAGGGCAGCTAGACCCAATTTGGATGGCTAAAATGCGCTCAGAACTGACTGAAGCTTATCCGTATTTATTTTCCGTATGGGAAAAAATTACCGCGTATTGTCAGCGTGATTCAGGCTATAGACTACGTTTAGTCAGTGATTTTGATACCATTTGGTATGGTGTGATTAAGCATAATGAAGGAACCGAAGCAATCTTAAAAGTCATCTTGGAAGACATTTTAATAACGGCAAGTGCTTTTACTGAAGGCCATTTATATTGGCATTTAAATGGCAATAATTTAGCGGTGTTGCCGGCATGTGTGAATAAGCACTTTGCAGTTAACTATTTATTGCAACGCTACACAGCACAGCATGGAGAAATTGTAAGTTTTGCAGCGGGCGATAGTTATACTGATGCTGCTTTTATGGCTTTATGTGATTATGCCTTCATTCCTAAAAACACCCAGTTACATACTCAATTACTCAGCACTAAATAATGAATAACACTTTTTTTTCAGGAAGTTATCAGCAACATGAGGTGCAGTTTTTACTTAAACCTATAACGCTACCAATGCTTTCTCTTGCCGATAAAGAGCGGTTGATTCAATCAGGTGAGAAGCATTATTCACAGATGCTCACCGCCGAGACTGTGCCTTCAGCCGAGTATTTACGTCTTTTTTATCAAGCGATGAGCGAAAATAAGCAGCGAGTTGCCAATGATTTACTCATTTTAGCTAGAAAAATTATCGCCACGCGAGCAGAAGACATTACCTTAGTCTCCTTAGCAAGAGCAGGAACGCCCATTGGCGTGTTGTTGAAAACTATCTTAACTAAATTGTTTAAAAAAACGGTTAGGCATTATTCGCTTTCCATCATTCGTGATGTGGGCATAGATCAGAACGCATTACATTTTATTACTCAGCAGCATGCAATTAACAGTCTTGTATTTGTCGATGGTTGGACCGGAAAAGGCATTATTGCAAATGAATTAACAGCAAGTTTAGCGCGTTATGCAGCGCATACAGAGCAAATTATTCCAGCGGAATTGTATGTGCTCACTGATTTATCTGGTCATGCGCATCTCTCAGCCTCAACAGAAGATTATTTAATTCCTTCGTGCTTACTTAATGCGACGGTGTCTGGATTAATTAGTCGCTCTGTGTATGATCAAGCATGGTGTGCGGAGGATGATTTTCATGGCTGCGTGTATTATGAGCATTTTAAAGCGGATGATTTATCGCGCTATTTTATTGATGAAATCTATGCCTGTTGCGAAGTGCTTGCGACGTTAAGTCAACAACGCTTGGTGTTGGATACCGATACTCAACAACTGCACCAGCAAGCACAAGCATGTTTACAGCATTTAGCAGAGCAGTTTGCTATAACTAACTATCATTATATTAAACCAGGAATTGGCGAGGCGACGCGTGTGTTACTTAGGCGTGAAGCACGTTGCTTAGTGCTGCAAGCTAGTCACGCTTCAGACACAGCGCATTTGCGTTTTCTTGCTGAAGCGCGTGAGGTACCAATAGTGATTAATCCAGAGTTGCCTTATCAGGCCGTAGCCATTATTAAGCATATAATATGAGCACAATGACTTTAGGTAATGGCTTGCACGACCCAAATTTTTCACCTTGGCAATTGGGTGCGCCTTTATACATGCCCGCGTATCACCTGGATTTACTAAAAATATCTAGGGGTGAAAAGTTACCCACTTTACGCACCATGATTTTTTGTACCGAAGATGCTATTGCCGCTAACGAACTTGAACGTAGCTTACAAACGATTGCTTTAT
Source organism: Methylococcaceae bacterium (assembly GCA_007280895.1). Lineage (GTDB taxonomy): Bacteria > Pseudomonadota > Gammaproteobacteria > Methylococcales > Methylomonadaceae > Methylovulum. The sequence continues at coordinate 14,985 of QYQN01000003.1, read as the reverse complement.
GCCTGCAACAACGCGCCGATCAACGGCAAGATTGTTTTCGTTTTATTCGCGTAAGAACGCCAGAAGTATTGGCGCGTTTATTAGACTTACCTCATATTGAGCATATTGATGGCTTCGTGTTACCTAAGTTTAATGGTGCCGTTTTTAACGCGTATTTTGATCAACTCAACGGCACACATTTTAAAGTAATGCCAACACTGGAAACTAAAGAGGTGTTTGATTTAAGTGCCCTACAGGAGTTACGCTCCGCATTATTAGATGATGCTGTGTTTAAGCAGGTGCTGATGTTGCGTATTGGCGGCAATGATTTAATGAATTTATTAGGCTTGCGTCGTCCCAAAGGACACACTTTGTATGAAACCCCCATGGGCTATTTAATTGCGCAATTAGTCACGGTCTTTAAACCTTATGGTTTTCATTTATCTGCACCTGTCTGTGAGTTTTTTTCGGATACCGTGACGTTATTAAAAGAAATTAATCTTGATTTAAGTTATGGCTTAACGGGCAAAACAGCCATTCATCCTAGTCAAGTATCGATGATTGAAGCGGCTTATCAGGTTGAGCGAGAAGACTATGAAATTGCATTACATTTAACAAAAAAAGATGTTCCTGCTGTATTTAAAATGCATAATGCAATGTGTGAAGTGGCGACCCATTATCAATGGGGGCAAAGTATTCTTGCTAGAAAAGCGTGTTATGGTGTCAAAATATCCATGTGTTCAGAAAGCTGTAAATCAATCTAATTAAACCTATAAATTAAGGAGTGTAAGCAATGAGTTTCGATAATTTTTTAAATCAAATAAAAAGCAAAGCAAATGAGTTAAAAACAGAAGTATTGAAGTTTAAAAATAAAGATTTTTTAAATGCAGCCATGGCGGGTTCAGCATTGATTGCTATCGCAGATGGTCATGTTTCTGCTGAAGAAAAACAAAAAATGATTAAATTCATTGAAGGTCATGATGCGTTATCTGTGTTCACCACCAGTGATGTCATTAAGACTTTTCAAGAGTTTTTAGGGCAGTTAGAATTTGATAAAGACATTGGTGAAGCTAAAGCTTATCAAGCACTTGGTAAAATGAAATCAAATACTGAAGCCGCACGTTTATTGATGAGAATGATTATTGCCATAGCCGCTTCAGATGGTGATTTTGATGATTCTGAAAAAGCTATCGCGGTGAAAATAGCAAAAGAATTAGGCTTGAACCCAGCTGATTTTGAATTGTAATTGCTAGTTTTTAACTACCACACCTTAATTTATAATTAATTATGGTTGTGGTAGTTAATTTAATAGCATCCGCGTTAGTGGACTGTTTTTTTCAATCGTCAAGCGCTGCTCAGCGTTGGTGTCTTCGCAGTGTTCAATCAACTCTTTTAGCGACCTCATCGATTCATTATAATCTTGATAAACCAGTTGAATCGCTTCAGAAATCTGTTTATCTATACTATACATTCCCTGATTAATTCCTTTATCTAAACCTTTAAGTAAGCTAGATTTTATTGAAGGTTGCATTTTTTTGATGATAAAAAAAGGCGGCAACCACGTAAGTGCAATTAATAAGGCACTATGAATGGCAAAATCAACACCTAAATAATGCATATTACTTTGATTGCTCTGGTAAAACGCAATAAATACTTGGCTTCCAACCCACATCATTGCGGCTAAAGGTAAGAGGATTTCACATACATGCATGGTTTTTAAAAAATAGCGTTGCCAACTATTACCAGGATTAACTAAGGCATGACGCGCTGCTAATTCAATTTTATGCTGCATGAGTTTTGTTGTTTTGTCTGAAATTTGTGCCACGCGTGCTTTGAAAGGTTTGCTGGGTAAGTGGCGCTGCTGAAGGTCGATAAAAAATTCATCAAGTACATCAAGGAGGCGTGATTGTGCCCACGTATCCCAAATGGCAATAATGGGATGTGCTGCATGTTGAATGAGATCACTTGCGTGGTCTGTGTAGTAATTAGCTACTTGTTGACAGGGCCAGAGTAAGCCTTGCGATAATTGCTTATGACTCTGTTGCCAGTGTTTATCCCATTCCTCAAGCACCCGCTGTTCTGAAGGACACTGAGCCAGTGTGTTTAAAATAGACTGCAATTGCGTTTTTAGTTCTGTTTTACGCACCTGCTGTTCACGTTGTTCTAATTGTTCAATGATATGCTGTGTTGCTAACGAAGTGATGGTTATTTCAAATTGTTTAAATTCATCTGGTTGAGCATTATCTGCACAGATTGTTTTAAAAATAACAGGATCAAAAAAACCAGCTTTATGGAGCTGGACTTTAAAATCATCAAATTGCTCTGGCAGGCCGTTATCCCATTGATTTAAAATAAATAACCAGCCATGTCTTGCACCTTCTGCAAGCAATAATTGCCATGATTTTTGATCGCGGTAGCGCTCAGGACTGACCACATAAATGAGCACATCAATATGGGGCAGCCACTGCAACACCAGTTGTTTATTAGTCTGTGTGGTGCTATCAATGTCTGGCATATCAATCCAGATAATATTTTTTTGTGCTTCTTCGTCGTGCTGCGCTGTGTTGATGTGGCTGAGTGGTAGATGGTCAGGTAAATGCTGAATGCTTAGACTTTGGTGATAAAACAACGTCACTTCACGTGAGGTTGGTCGTTCTATACCCGCTTTTGCAATAGGCTTACCAGCTAAGCGATTAATTAGTGTGCTTTTGCCAACGCCACTGCCACCAAAAAAAGCCACAATTAATGGACGCGAGTCTTTGCTAAACAGTGCATTAGGTAAGTGAATATCTAAATTTAACAGCTTATCTGCTAAATCTTCATCAAGCCATCCTGCGGATTGAGCGAGGCTCGCCCATGTTTTTGATGTTTCAATTAAATCAGAGTAATCGTAAGCCATGGCGCTGTCTTGAAAGTTGTTGTTCAAACATCTGTACTTGTTCAGGAGGGATATTAAATTGCGCTTTCGCAGAAATTAATGTGGGTAACTGCATTAACTGGTATTTTAAACTACGCAGAAAAACGCGGTGTTTAACTTCATGATATTGGCGTTTTTTTAGTTTTTCTTCGGTATGTTGCAGATAATTACCTAAGGCACTTTCGGTAAGTAATGAGGTGACGCTTACCATTGCAGGAGCAATGAGTAAATCGTGTAAACCTACTCCGCCTGTGTTTAAAGAAATAGCAATTGCTGCCGCATCAGCGGTAACACGGGTAGCGCGTAGGCTATTTAAAATAAAGGGTTGTTCTTGTAACTTATCATATAAGCTGTGCGCACTCTGTTCAATATGAGCTTGAAAGGCGTGGTGATAATCGGTGGCGGCGCTTGAAAAATCGTGCAAAATATCACCGCGTTTTGCTCTTAACTCAAGGCTAAGTTCTTTCCACCAAGTATTTTGTTTGAGTTGTTCAGCGTTATCTAATGATTTATCCAAAGCTTGAATAAGCACATGTTCAGCTAACTGATGTAAGAGCGTTAGTTCGTGACTTGTCGAGCTAGCTGGCAACTCCTCATGACTTAATTTCATTATTTGTTTTACGGGCCAAGTTAATACTTTGCGAACATGCGTTAAAACACCTGCTAAGCCTGGAATTTCTAATAACAGTAATAATTCTGCTAAGGTGCGTTGAAAGGTTTCATAAAGCTGTGGTTGATCTAAATATTCATGTTGATAACTGGCTAACGCTGCGTCGATTGATTCATTTACCCAATTTTGCCAATCGTTGATTGCCTGATGTTCTTGATACACTGGTTCTAGCCACGTGTGCCAATGTTTTTGAATCAGTGCTAATGCCACACTATCCTGCTTTGCAGTAGTCCGTTTTTTAGCAAGTTGCTGTAGCGTAGCATGATGTTCAGCAGGCCAGTTCGGCAAGGCAATTGGTTTTTGGTAATAAAGCTCAATCACTTCAGGAAATGCGTCAGATCTTGCTTGCTGCCATTTTTCGTGCAACGAATTAATAATAATATGGGCATTGCCTTCACTGAGTTTATTTAAGCAAATCAGCGTTGGCTGCTGTAAATCCTCCAACATTGCCATGATTTCCCAAACCGCTTGATCGGCATATTTTTCTTTACTGATAACTAAAATAATAATATCAGCTAAGGCAATTGTTTGCAGAACGCTGGCTCGATAACACGTCGAGTCGATAGAATCAAAGTCAGGCGTGTCCCAAATGACGCAGGGTGGCAAACAAACAGAGCGTGTGTTTATTGCCGTGAGCGTATAGCTATCAACGTGTGATAACAGATGCTCGGCATGGTTGAGGTAGTGATAGCTAGAAAAATACTGTTGAATGGCAACGCAATGGTCTATGGGTACTTGATGACAAAAGCCTTGTGGATGAACAGTATAGCCCGCAAGAGGACTTACACCAGCGACATCAGCAGCGCATAAGACATTGACTAACGAGCTTTTCCCCGATTGCGTCGGGCCAATAACAGCAATATTTAAAGGTAGGCGAGGGTGGTTATTTTTTTTACCGAGCAAGCTACCTTTACGCAGAAAAGCTTCCGTTAATAATAATTCTTCAATACGTTGAGCATAAAGATTACGAAGTGGTTCATGATGAATTTGCGTTAAGATAAGGTGATAACGCTGTTTTAATAATTGAATAAATTCCAGCATAATAGATTAGCTTAGATAAAGCTGACGGTTATAATAACTTACCATTTTACTTTATTTGGTAATGTGGAACGGCTGTTTAACATAACTATAACTTAATTTACCGTAATATAGATCAGCAATTAACATCGAGGTTATCATCATGAAAAAAATATCCGCTGTGCTTATTATTTTGGGGTGCGTTGCACTTACTGCCTGTGGCAAAGGACAGGAAATCAACGGTCATACTATTAATACTGCATATAAATCAGTAAAAATGTTAAAAAATCGATTACTTCCAGAAAATCGTATTGAATTTGAGGTAGCATTTTGGACAATACGTGATGCTAATAAAGAGGAGAGTCAATTTTTAACAATGGTCGATGGCAAAAAACCAGAAGAAATAATTGTTATGGGTAAAAGCCTTTATCAACAGCGTCGTGATGCAGGCGATCAAAATTATACTCAGTATTCAAGCTGGGAAGAAATGATAACCAAGTTTGGACGTGAACGAATTGACCAAGACAATCGGAAAAATTCCAAAAAAGAAGAAGGACGCGATAAAGCCAATGACGTGCTTTATAAATTGTAATTAATTTTTTAATAACTTCTTAGTATGCTGCTTATCATAAGGAATGATTAAGCTAACAAATTGATTTGCTTCAGTAAGAATTTGTTCCATAGTGTTTATTAAGTCATTAATATCAATGCTTATTTCGGTAAATTCATACTGTAACGCAGCAATCGTTTGGGCGTTAAGATTATGTTTTAAATATAAAACTTGATCTTTAAACGCAGCTAAAACAGGAGTTATTTTATCCAATGCTTTATACAATGTTTTAATCAGCCGGGCATAATTTTGCCTGGCTGTTTTCAGTTGCAGTTTACTTTTATTCTTTAAATTTTTATTTGAATACCCCGCCAATTCTTTTTCCCATTCAGCGAAAAGAGCTTCGCTAACCTCTTCTATCGCTTTAATTCTGCGCAGGATGTGTTCAGTTTTTACTTGGCAATAATGATATTGCTGATTAAGTAACTGATATTTTTGCGATAATGTTGAATTATTACGCGAATCATTTAAATAATGAAATTTTTCAAGGGTAGTAACAAATTCATTGCGGGTATCTTCTAAGCCTAAGCAGGCTTGCTCAACATGATGAACGACCAGTGTGCGCTTGTGTTCACCTAATGATTCTTTGGCGCGATAATAAATATGTTTAAGTTTTCTAAGCATAATTTAGCAACAAGCTTAATGGTGTCGAGAATTATCTAGTTTTTAGATTAGTGTAACGCATCAACATGGATGATTTTTATTGGGTAGTTCGCGTTGCTAATCATGGTACAAAACGATTTATCAATAATATCGCGTTGCGCAAGTTCAGCAAAGCTCAGTGACGGGTCGATAGGTGCAGATTTAAGGAGAATTAACTCTTTGGTGGGCAGCGTGTTAGCAAGCCAAGCGGCTAAGCTATCTGACGTGACATCCCAGGAAGGGTTAATCTTGGCCGCTTCAAGTTCTGAAATATTAGGCGACCAGAGTAGTTTTTTTTGCACACAATACTGTTGTTTAATATCTTGGCTATGGCTAATAATTTTAAACTCAGGATGAATCGATTGATAAAACAATGCCATTTGTTGCATCGCTAATAACGCCATGGTGTGGGCAGTGCTATCGTCAAAATGCCAGTGCTGTTGCAGAGACCTAACTTGATCTGCAAAAACACCACCGCCCGGGACAATAATGACCGCTTGATTGGCAAACAGTTTAGCCACGCGCTGCAAACAAGTGCGCAGATGCTCAGAATGCGCCAGGCTTCCACCAACTTTAATGATCACCACGTTCAAGGCATTATCACACGCGTTAGCAGAGGTAGGGGCAAGCATTTTAAAAAGGGATACAGTTTTTAAGCATTGCTTTTTAGCTTAGGTAGAAGAGCGGCTATCAATTAAAATTTTCAGTTTTTGCCCTGGTTGGAGGCCTTTTTGTAAGATATCTAGGTTGTTTTTTCTTAAATCAGCAAGCGTTAAATTAAACTTTTTAGCTATCTGAGTTAAGGTATCTCCTGGATGAACAACATACTGAATCAAACGCACTGGTGACGAAGAAGCCAATTGCGGATGTAATGATTTAATAATAATTTTTTTGCCCGGCATTAATGCAGATTTAACAGATAGCTTATTCCATTCGGCAATAGCGTTTGGATGAGTAGAAAAGCGTTGTCCTATCTTGACAAAAGTATCGCCTTTTTTTACAACATAAAACTGATTGACTGATTTAGCTTGGTTAGGAAGTGTTGATAGCAAGGTGGTTTTGGGCGTTTGCGTTAATTGCCCCCCTATTTTTAAAGCCATGCCTAACTTAACGGTATTACTAGATAAATGATTGCTTTGACGAATTTGGTTGACTGAGGTATGAAATTTTTTGGCAATCGCTACTAAGCTGTCCCCCGCATTAACCCGATAAATTACTGTGTTTTTGAGCTCTTTAGGTTGGCTTTGCGATAATTTTATTTCATTTTGTAATTTGACTAAATCAACGCGTGCATTGGGTGGTAAGTTAGCTAAACTGATTTTAAATGATTGTGCTTTATCAACGGGAATGAGTAAATGATGTGGTCCTTGAGGAGCCGTACAAGAACGACTATAACCAGGATTGAGCTTAATAAATTTATCGTAAGGGGTGTTTGCTAATTGTGCAGCAATGTGTAAATCAAGCGGTTCTTTAATATTGATAACTTCAAAAAAAGGTTTGTTGGGAATGTGCTGTAAGTGGATATTGTATTCATCTGCATTGGCGAAGATTTTAGCAATAGCCAACAGTTTAGGGACATAATCTATAGTTTCTTGAGGAAGAGTTAACGACCAATAATCTGTAGGTAAATTATTGTCTTCATTTTTTTCAATGGACTTTCTTACTCTACCTTTACCGCAATTATAAGACGCCAGAGCCAAGAGCCAGTCACCATGAAACGTGTCACTTAACTCTTTAAGATAGGTGGTTGCTGCTTTAGTAGAGGTATAAATATCACGTCTACCATCGTACCAAGCATTTTGTTGTAAGCCATATTCCTCACCCGTTGCCGGGACAAATTGCCAAAGACCTGAGGCATCGGCATGAGAATAGGCATCAGGAATAAAGGAACTTTCAACAACAGGTAACAAGGCTAATTCACCAGGAATATTTTTCGCTTCGATTTCATCTAAAATATGATGCAGGTAAGGTTCGGCGCGTTGTTGAATAATAGCTAAGGACGTAGGGTGTTGTAGATACCAATTGACTTCTTGATCAATTCTGTAATGCTCAACTTCTGGAAGTGAGTACAGTGATAAAAGCCTATCCCACACTGTATTTTGTTGCGTTAAGCCTGTTTTAGCTTTATTTTTAGCGAACCGCAGTCGGGCACCCATTTTTGGGTTGTGAGCTAAGTAAGAAGTGGTATCGGTAGATTCGTTTTGGGTTGCTTGATCATCAAGAGTAAAAGGTTTTTCAGAGGTTCCAGAACAACCAGTAATCAGAACGGCTAGCAAGATTAATAAAAAATTAATCGACCTGTTAATATCAACATGCATCATCTTAAGCCTAAGCGTGTAGTTTAAATTTACAAGTGCGTTAGTATAACGTGTTTTGGTTGAAAAACATTCACCTAATCTAGTGTTGAGTTTATTCATGAAGCGTAATTTTTTATTTAATTGGTATCAAACGCCACGTGGCAAATTATTAAGAGAATTGGAAACGGAGTATTTAAAACGTGCAATTACCGTGAGTTGTCAGCAAATTGTAGTGCAAATAGGTGGCTTGGGGTGGGAAGACGAATTTATTGACTGCACTTTATATAAGTTTTATACCATTTTAGATATTAAGAAATTGGGTAGCCCGTTAGCCAGAAAAATATGTGCGCGTGCATACAATTTACCGTTAAAGAGTGACAGTGTTGACATGATTATTGTGTCGCATTTACTCGAATTTGATACCTGTAGATTTCAAACAATGCGCGAGATTGAGCGTATCTTAAAGCCAGAGGGAATTGTTTTAATTGTTAACTTTAATCCGTGGAGTCTTTGGGTTTGGTATCAATTTTTATGGGAAAAAAAATTAGCAGACTCTTGGCGTGGGCATTTTATTAGTAAGGCGAGGGTTTTTGATTGGTTAAAATTATTAAATTTTGAAGTGACGATGACCACCGATTTTTTTCTTGATGAAGTTAAAACTAAGCATGGCAAAGCAATGAGTTCAGCTATATCCTGGGCTGCAACGGCGTATGGGGTAAAAGCCATTAAGCGACGCTACACCTTAATTCCATTAACGCCAGTACCCTCGAAGGCAGTAAAATTAATGGCCATCAATTCAATAACACCATCAGCGCACGTGGAAAAAAATGAGTAACAACGTCATAATTTATACCGATGGAGCCTGCCGTGGTAACCCTGGAGTGGGTGGCTGGGGAGCGGTGTTGCGCTATAAACATTTTACCAAAGAACTCTGTGGCGGTGAGAAATTAACCACTAATAATCAAATGGAATTAATGGCGGCGATTAGGGCTATCGAAGCCTTAACGCATCCTTGTCAAATCATACTTTATAGCGATTCAAGCTATGTCTTAAAAGGGATTACTTCATGGATTGCAAATTGGAAGAAAAAATCGTGGAAAACAGCGGCCAATAAACCCGTAAAAAATGCTGATTTATGGCGTCGTTTAGATGCATGTATCCAACCGCACCACATCACTTGGCATTGGGTTAAAGGGCATTCAGGGGACGAAGGCAATGAACGTGCAGATGCTTTGGCTAACCAAGGTATTGATACCTGCATATAGGGGTGAAATACTTTGGCGGAGTGAGCTTAAGCTAGATTAAAAGTATGCAGTGTGCGAAAGAAAAATGAACATATTCTGTCACGACAAAAACGCATCGGCATAAATTTCTTTAAGTGACGCACCTTGCAAATAAGCTGCTCGTTTTGAATGCAAAACCATTTCGGGTTGACCACATAAATACACGCGCCACCCCGTTGTATTTGGAAAGTTCTGTAAAGCAATGTCGTTAGCACGACCTGGCGTGTATTTTTTATCATGCACTTCGCCCGACAAACATGCTGTGTAATGAAAATTAGAATATTTCTGAGTTAATGCGATTAATTTTTCTTCTAAATATAAGCCAGACGCATCGCGGCTACCGTGAAATAAATGAATTTCACCTTGATGATTATGCGTTGACAGTGCATCCAGAAGAATGCCGTAAAGTGGCGCAAGTCCCGTCCCCGTTCCAATCAATAGCAAAGGCTGTTCATTTTGTCCTGCAACATAATGACAATCGCCTTGTGCGTGTGAAAAACTCAATGGCATTCCAATTGTTAATTCATCTGCCACCCAACGACTAAATTTTCCATTTGGCAAAATACGAATATGAAACGCTAATTCGTGTTCTGAATTAGGGCTATTGGCAATAGAATAACTGCGAATTACGCCATCGTTACGACGTAAATTTACAAATTGACCTGCAATAAAAGCTAAGGGTTCTTTAGCTTTTATTTTGAGCAAAATAACGTTCGTGGATAAGTCTGTTTTTTCGATAACTTCAGCATCAAGCCATGACGTTTCATTATTTAGCAATGCCACCGTCATATCGTCTTCAGACTCACAAAGGCACGCTAAAAAATAATTTTGTTTTTGCTGGGTATCTTTTAAACCAACTTGTGATTTTTCAGGTGGCGCATTATCCAGACTACGCATTAAACAGCATTGGCAAACGCCAGTTTTGCAACCATAAGGTACTTGCATATTGTTACGCAACAACGTGTTTAAAACAGTTTCGTTGTTTTCAGCTTCAAAAAATTGTTCACCAAATTTAATGCGCGTCATGATTTAACCCTTTTTTATTTGCCTAAAACATCAGCACGAGTCGTTTCAGCAATCGCCGCGACTTGTTTAATCAATTCCTCTGAAACACCTAATTCAGTCAATGTTGCTGCAAGATTTTCAACAACTGCGTCAAAATGACTATCGTCTAAACCTATTTTGACCAATTTTGCATGAGCATTACGCATATCTTGACCGTTATAATTATTTGGCCCACCGAAAGCCATCGTTAAAAAGGCTTTTTGTTTGGCAGCTTGTTTCTCCATATCAACACCTTCAAAAAAACGATCGATACGCTCATCGGCTAATACTTTGCGGTAAAAAATATCCACCGCAGCATCTACGGCTGCGGCGCCACCAAGTTGTTCAAATAAAGTCGCATTTGTTGTGATTCCAGTCATTATCTAAATTCCAAAAGTTATTGTTATTAAAAGTTATTGTTATTATACGAGCTTAATTGCTCGAAAATAGTTTAGAGCAACAAAGTCACTTATACAATATAATCATTTTATAAGTTTTTAATTCTAAAACTTTTGAGTTATCTTATTATGAATAAAATTAGTCAACGACAACACGAAATACTCGAGCATTTTTTGGCGCACAAACAAGGGTTGAGTATTGATGAACTCACCGAGGCTTTAGGTATTTCGCGTACAGCGGTGCAACAACATTTTATTGCTTTAGAACACAACGGTTATATCGAAAAAAATACCTTTAATAAAACTGCTGGTAGACCGTTGGCGCGTTATGCCATTACTGACAAAGGTATCAATCATTTCCCAAAACACTATGCGTTTTTAGCAGATTTAATGCTCGAAAATTTACTTGAAACGATTTCAAGTGAAGACGGTGAACTATATATGACCAAATTGGGCGGCAAACTTGCAGGACAACTTCATCAGTTTGCAGGCAAACCGCTGGTTGAGCGCGTGCCGATGCTGGTTGAAACCATGAACGATTTAGGTTTTATGGTTCAAGAAACGCACAATTCAGAAGGTAAAAAATGTTTGCAAGCGTGTAACTGTATTTACCACGATTTAGCACAAAAATATCCGCAGATTTGTCAATTTGATTTAGCGTTAATGAAAACCACGCTTGGCGAATCAATTGAACTCACACGCAATATGGCAAAAGGCGATACGGTGTGCGAATTTTTAATTTCAAATTACGAGTAAAAAATGATTCAACCCGTTGCAATGCAAGATTTTTTTATTACCTTCTTTTCATCTGCCTTGATTATCCTCGCGGGCGCAAGTTATGCCTTGCTGTTCGCTTGGTCAAAAATCAATGCAAACTTTCGCATTAAAATAGCGGCCTACTTTTCGTATATCGTGCTGATTATTGCTGTCGTGTTATTAACGCGTGCCGCAAATTTCACAGGTTATTGGCTGTCGCTTTCAGCCGTTATGGTCGTCGGTTATTTTTTTGCACCCATAGGGATTTGGCATTTGTGCATTAAAACACACGTCGAACCCTCAATAACCTTAGAGGAAAAACTATGAATGAAGAAAGCCCATTATGGGCATCCGAATCATTCTGGAAAAAAGTTGCTATTTGGGTCACAGCAGGCTCATTTTTAATTTTGGTGGTGTTAACCTTTGATTCATTAAGCCAAACCGAAGTCGGTGGCAAACGGGTTCAGGCTTACAGCGTTATCAACAAAAAAATTGATTACGTTTATAAAGAAGATTTACACAAATTTATGCCGGTGATTGGCGAAACCGAATTGTTATTTGGTCAAGAATTCACCGAAGAAGAAGCAGAGAAATTAGTCACGCTCGGCAAAAAAACCACGCAAGCCAAAAACTGCATGAATTGCCACACCTTGCTTGGCAATGGTGCGTATTTCGCCCCCGATTTAACTAAAGCGTGGCTGGACAAGGGTTGGCTATCAAAAGAATTGCGCGAAGAGTTGATGATTAAATTCTTACTCGACCCAGAAAACAACGCTCGCACCTTTGGCAGCAATCGCAAAATGCCGAATTTACACCTCACCCACGACGAAGCAAAAGGCGTTGTCGCGTTTTTGAAATGGATGTCGAGCATTGATACCAACGGCTTCCCTTACAACTTCAAAACCATTTACGCAACGGAGGAATAACGCATGAACGCAAAAGAATTATGTGGCGTGGCAAACGCTAAACTCGACACGTTTGTCACATGGACAGCGTTAGACCGTTCCAATTTAAGTGACGGACGAAAACTTGCGGTGAATTATTTTATCGTCGCAGTGATTTTATTTTTCGCGCAATTGTTGTTTGGCATGATTGCCGCAACGCAGTTTATTTTTCCAAATTTTTTGTACGGCTTTTTAGATTTTAGCGTTAATCGTATGGTTCATATCAACGCAATGGTGGTGTGGATGTTGTACGGTTTTATCGGTTGCACTTATTGGCTGTTGGAAGACGAAAGCCAAACAGAAATCGTTGGTTTGAAATACGGCAAGCTTGCGTTTTGGGTATTGACGATTGCTGTGGCAATTGTTGTTTTGGTGTATTTGTTCATTCAAATCGGCGCAGGTAACGACACAACGTTATGGCTGATTAACGAAGGTCGTGAATACATTGAAGCTCCGCGTTGGGCGGATATTGGCATTGTGGCTGTGGTTTTAACGTTCTTTTATAACGTCGTGGCGACATTTTCAAAAGGCAAATGGTCAGGCATCGCTGGTGTTTTGACGTTGGATTTAGTGGCACTTGCTGGGTTATATCTCGCTGGAATGTTCTACATGACCAACATCACCCACGAACAATTTTGGTGGTGGTGGGTCATTCATTTGTGGGTTGAAGCAACTTGGGAAGTTTTGGTCGGCGTGATTATGGCGTGGTCGCTGATGAAACTTTTGGGTGTAAGACGCAAAATCGTCACGACGTGGCTTTATATCGAAGTCGCGTTGATGTTTGGTTCGGGCATTTTGGGCTTAGGACACCATTATTTTTGGATTGGCACGCCTGAATACTGGCTCACGATTGGTGGATTTTTCTCAGCCTTAGAACCCATTCCATTGGTCGCCATGGTGGTTCATGCCATGTATGACGCGGGCAGTCACAGCTTTAAAAATAGTAATCATCCCGCTGTTGCGTGGATTATTGCTCAAGCCTTTGGCAACTTTTTTGGCGCAGGTGTTTGGGGCTTTATGCACACCTTGCCACAAATCAATCTTTACACACACGGCACGCAATGGTCAGCCTCACACGGACATTTAGCGTTTTTTGGCGCTTACGCGACGATTAACATAGCCTTCTTTTATTTGGCGATTCAACATTGGCGCGGTGATGTATGGATGAGCGAAGGCTCACAAAATGCTTGGCGTTGGAAATGGGCGTTAGGCTTGTTAAATGTGGGCGTGGTCGGCATGACGATTGCCTTATTGATTGCAGGTTATGAACAATCGTTTATCGAACGAGCAGTTGAAGGCTCAACATGGAGCGGTTATTTCTCTGCACAAAATCACCCCTCCTTTCAAAGTGCGATGGTTTGGCGGTGGTTGTTTGGTTTGATGACGTTTGCAGGGTTGATTTTGTTGATTTGGGATTTATTGACCATCGGCAAAGGTGAAACTCGCAAAATGGCAGTTGTTGAAGCTGAGTAAAATTTACCGATAAAAAAGCCACTTGTTGCGTGAATTAATTCGCAATGAGCGGCTTCAATTTAAATGCTAGCAAATGTTAATAATTGCTCAAGTAATTCACCCGTAACGGTCACGCTGTCTTTGTAGCCCTCACAATCAATTAAAAAATTGTAACGATATTCTTCCGCACACACTGAAATGACTTGCAGTGCCATAAAGTATTTTGATTTGTCTGTTTTAAACTCGGTCGCTTCAATCAATTGTTCCAATAATTTTCGTAATTTGTGCGTGTGCGGATAAGCTCCAAATTTACTTTTTGTTACCAGTAAATGTTTCATTAACATTTCTAACATTTGTTGATAGTGAAAACAGTGCATTGAGCAATCTTCAAAATCTACTTGTTCAAGTAAATCGATGGCGACGGCGTGTTGCCACGCTTTACCGCCTAAATTTTCTACCTTTTCAAATACCTTAAATTTTTCTGCGTACATTACAAGCTCCTAATTTTAAAAAGCCGTCAGGTTTTGGGTCATATTGAAAATCTACTTCATTTCAAATGCAGGTTTGTCATATTGGCGATTGCCAATCGAATCCGTTGGCAAAAATTTTATCGCCTTCAATTCGATAACTTTATTTATCGTAACGTTTGTTGTCGATTGAATCTGTTTCGTAAATTCGCCCATTATCCGTAATGGTATAAGACGGTTTATCGTATTGACGATCGGAAATTGTCAATGTAGTTGTCACCTCGACGGTTAAAACATACGCTACTTTTCTTGTCTGGCTATCTCTATCTTTCGCATCACCTTCTTTGGCTTTATCAGGGTTAAGATAAACCTTTTCGATTCTTTGCCAATTTCGAGTGTTACCACTTCAGCGCTTTGGGTTTTTCGCGTAAGCAGTTTCGTAGACAGCTTTGCGATTATTTAGAAGCTGTTCGTCTAAGCCTTCATGGCGTTGTGCTGGTGTGACAAAG
>QYQN01000146.1 GCA_007280895.1 Methylococcaceae bacterium | reverse complement strand
TCGGCAAACATTTTGTGGACGGATGAGTCGAGGTATAAAAGGCCTAGGCAGAAAAAAACAGGTAAGTAATAGCTTAGGATAGAAACAGTTGGGGCGGGGAGTATTTTACGATTGAACGGTACGGATAATTTTTTGCGAAGATTATCGAAAGATAATGCTTTGTCACCAGGCATGAAAAGTAAAAAACAGCCTGCACCAATCATAAATAAATCAAAGCCACCATCAAAGTCGCGCTGCATTGAGGTGAAGTTAACAAAAATAAGCCAAAAAATATAATTACTGGTTACTGCAAATTGATAGCGATAACCTGTGATGATGCAGCAAGCTATTATTGCCCAAAATGTTAAAAAAAGCCCAAGCATGGGAAATTCAACATCAATAAAAGGGATTGGGTCAAAAATCAAGTGGCGGAAATAATAAAGAAAGAGGATTTCTTGTAACGTAATGATGCCGTAAAGCATTCTAAATAAGCCAATGCCGGTGGCGGGTACCTGTTGATTTAACAGCTTTAAGCTTAGTGCGTAGATGAATTTATACATTTAAACATTTAAAAAGTAGGGTAAATGAGTAAATTATAAAATAAATTCGTGAGGATGGTTTGAAAGTTTGGATCAGTAAGTGTGAAAAAGCCGCTTTTACCTAAAGATAATAGCGGCTTTTATTGGTTTGAAATTAGCCGTAGCTTATTTCTCGTCGTCTGGGTGCTCAGCGAATACCCATTTTGCTAAGAAATAAACAGCGCCGATAACAACAACCGCACCAACCATTCCAGCTGGTTCTTTTAACATTGAAGTGAGATCTAAGATGAACCCCATGAGATGTCCTACCTGTATTTTTGTATTTTAGAAATTGCTATTCATAGCAAATGGAAGCCACATAATACTTTAGAGGAAACTAAAGTCAAGGTTAAATGTACAGTAAATGAACACTTAGCGTCTGTTTCATAGGTAAAAATTTTTAATTAATATATTGTTCTTATAGTGTATTTTTGCTTTTTATAGAGGATCTTATTGTGCTAAAAATGCAGCCAGGTACTGAAAAATAACATTAATTTTATTAGTGTTTGGTTTTGAAGATTGCAGTAATATCCTGAAAATAAAGGCGTGCTTAGATATGTATGACGATGCCCCTGTGCTAACGTCACGTTATATGATTATTGACTTGAAAATTTAAAGCTCGATAGCGGCTGTGGTATAGTTTAAACTTCTTATTTCTAAGCTTAATTCAGAGTAAAAGGGTGGGGGAATATGAAAAATTATATAAAATTAGCGTTGGTTATCATCGCTTTGCTTGGGCACAGTGTCTTTGCAGATGTTGTCTTGAAAGATAAGGCGGACATTTTAGGTAAATGGAAGCTTACTTCTGAAGCAACAAAAATTGACGGAGAGAAAAAACAAGTTAAGGTTGAGTGGGATTTCAAAAGCGATGGAACCTTGCTAACAACATCGACTGATTCAGTAGGTCGAACCAAAGAAATGAAAATTGCAGTTAAATATTCGATTGAAAATGGCGAAATAAAAAAGCAAACGAAGCCAGGACAAGAAAAATATGAGTCATGTAAAGTGCTTGAAAAAGATGGCAATAATATGGTTCTGAAATGTATGTTTCTTTTTTATTTTTTAACAAAAATATAATTACAAGAAGGGTATAACAATGATTGGTGCGATAGTAATGATTTTTGCGGCAATATGGCTTTATCAGTCAGCAATAAAAGCCGGAACAACAAATGTTGTGTTATGGGTAGGTGGCTGTATGGCTATTTATTTAGCGTCTCAAGTTATCTTAATTGATGCAAATGTGTTTTTTTTAGAGTTATTTAGAAGCAGTGAAGGCGGAGATGATTACGAGCGTTCTTTAGCGAGTGTTGGTGACAGAAAAAATGAAGGTGGATTTCAAGGTGCAGGCGGTATTTTAGCGTCTTTGTTTATGGAATTAATGCCACCTGTCGTTGGTTTTTTAATTGTTGCAGTCATTCGTTTAAAATTTATTGTAAAAGAAGCGTTCACCATTGGTAATTTGTTTTCAGGTATTCCAACTTTTTTTAAGGATACTTTTAACAAAATGATTACAAGTTTAAAGCAAGGAATTAAATCGTAAATTTCCTAAAATTTATGGTTGATGTGAATAAAAAAAAGCCCAAGTTTACTTCTTGGGCTTTTTTTTTAATAACATAGAATGGTAATTAATATTACCTTACCCTAAAATAGTTGAAACAAGCAAAATAATACTCATAACAAAAAGTGCTGTAAAAAGTATTCCTGCAATAATAAAGTATTTTAACGAGCCTTCTTTAAAGTCTTGTTCTCTGTTTTTATTGCTTTGTACGCCAATAAAAGCCGCAATAACGCTTTTAAAAATTTGAAAAAAAGATTGTTTTGACACGGTATCCTCCAGAATGGTTTGGTATGCACTAAGCAATTATAAGCTAACCTAATTTTTAACTTTATTTGAAAAAACTATGACTAGAACAGAATTATTTATACAGCAATTAGCGCAACGTATTTTATTTCTTGATGGTGCAATGGGCACGATGATTCAGGGCTACAAGCTGGATGAAAAAGATTATCGTGGAACCCGTTTTGCCGAATGGAATGTTGATTTAAAAGGAAATAATGATCTATTGTCGTTGACACAGCCGGATATTATTAAAGCTATTCATGGTGCTTATTATGAAGCAGGATCGGATATTGTTGAAACCAATACTTTTAATTCAACAACCATTGCGATGGCTGATTATGAGATGGAGTCATTGGCTTATGAAATGAATGTCGCGTCAGCGCAGTTAGCTCGAAGTGTTGCCGATGAATACACCTTAAAAACCCCTGATAAACCACGTTTTGTGGCAGGCGTGTTAGGGCCAACCAATCGCACGGCATCAATGTCACCAGATGTAAATGATCCTGGTTTTCGTAATATCTTCTTTGATGACTTAGTACGTGCTTATGCTGAAGCAGCACAAGGATTAATCGATGGCGGTGCGGACACGCTCCTTATTGAAACTATTTTTGATACCTTAAATGCAAAAGCAGCTATTTTTGCCGTAGAACAAGTCTTCGAAAAAATTGGCTACACCTTGCCCGTTATGATTTCAGGCACGATTACAGACGCATCAGGACGCACTTTGTCTGGTCAAACAGTGACTGCATTTTGGCATTCACTTAAACATGTTAAGCCTATTTCCTTTGGATTTAACTGTGCGTTAGGCGCAAAAGAGTTACGTCAGCACATTGATGAATTATCAGGTATTGCAGACACGCATGTTTCAGCGCATCCCAATGCAGGCTTGCCCAATGAGTTTGGTGAATATGATGAATCCCCTGAAGCCATGGCACAAGAAATTGCCGATTGGGCGGCCAGTGGCTATTTGAATATTATTGGCGGTTGCTGCGGTACATCGCCAAGTCATATCAAAGCCATTGTTGAAGCTGTTAAGCATTACCCGCCTCGTAACGTGCCAATGCTTGAAAAACGCTGTCGCTTAGCAGGTTTAGAAGCCATGTCTATTGGCCCAGAAACATTGTTTGTTAACGTTGGCGAACGTACTAACGTTACAGGTTCGGCTGCATTCAAGCGCTTAATTATCGACGGTGATTTTGAAACAGCACTAGAAGTAGCCAAGCAGCAAGTTGAAAGTGGTGCACAAATTCTTGATATCAACATGGATGAAGGCATGTTGGAATCCAAAGAGGCAATGGTACGATTTTTACTATTGATAGCCTCTGAGCCAGATATTGCCAAAATACCCATTATGCTTGATTCCTCAAAATGGGATATTTTAGAGGCTGGTTTAAAATGTATTCAAGGCAAAGGTATTGTTAATTCTATCTCGTTAAAAGAGGGGGAAGCCGCCTTTATAAAGCACGCTAAACTTGTTCGACGTTACGGGGCTGCGGTAATCGTGATGGCTTTTGATGAACAGGGTCAGGCCGATACCAAAGAAAGAAAAATAGAAATTTGTCAACGTGCTTACAAAGTTTTGGTAGAGCAAGTAGGCTTTCCAGCAGAAGATATTATTTTTGACCCCAATATTTTTGCCGTCGCAACGGGTATCGATGAACACAATAATTATGGTGTTGATTTTATTGAAGCAACACGAGAAATCAAACGAACCTTACCTCATGCGTTAATTTCTGGTGGAGTATCAAACGTATCATTTTCATTCCGAGGCAATAACCCCGTGCGTGAAGCTATTCACGCGGTATTTTTATACCATGCCATTCATGCGGGCATGTCAATGGGGATTGTTAATGCAGGACAATTAGCTATTTATGCAGATATTCCAGAAGATTTACGCGAAGCAGTGGAAGCGGTCATTCTTAATCGGCATGATGGCAGTGGGACAGAAAAATTACTGACCTTGGCAGAAAAATACCGAGGTGATGGCAGTAGCAGTGAAGTAAAACAAGAAAATCTGGAATGGCGTGAATGGTCGGTATCTAAACGATTAGAGCATGCCTTAGTAAAAGGGATTACCGATTACATAGACGAAGATACGGAAGAAGCACGGTTAGCCGTCGAGCGTCCATTGCATGTCATTGAAGGCGCCTTAATGGATGGCATGAACGTGGTGGGTGATTTATTTGGCGACGGTAAAATGTTTTTGCCGCAAGTCGTAAAATCAGCCCGTGTAATGAAAAAAGCTGTGGCGTATTTAATGCCGTTTATGGAAGCCGATAAAGCCGAAGGCGATCGTCAAACCAACGGAAAAATTTTGATAGCCACCGTTAAAGGTGACGTACATGACATCGGTAAAAATATTGTTTCCGTGGTATTGCAATGTAATAACTACGATGTGATTGATTTAGGTGTCATGGTGTCCGCAGAAAAAATCTTACAAACGGCGAGGCTAGAAAATGTTGATATTATTGGCTTAAGTGGCTTAATTACCCCATCCCTTGATGAAATGGTGCATATCGCCAAAGAAATGCAGCGCCAAGGATTTAGTATTCCTTTGATGATTGGTGGCGCAACCACTTCACGCGCACATACCGCAGTAAAAATTGAGCCGCATTATCAAGGCAGCACTGTCTACGTTACCGATGCCTCGCGTGCAGTAGGCGTGGCGAGTAGCTTATTAAGTGCAGAATTAAAAGAAACGTACATTCATGGTATACGCCAAGATTACGCCGAAGTGCGTGAACGTCATAAAGGTAAAGAGTCCAAAACCAAGCAACATAGCATTGCCCAAGCCCGTGATAATCGTTACGCTTGGCAACCGTTAGCCCCTGTTGTGCCTTCTTTCTTAGGCGTTAAGGTTTTTTCAGGCATCAGCTTGGCAGTGCTAGCAGACTACATTGATTGGACACCGTTCTTTCAAACCTGGGAAATGGCGGGCAGTTATCCTAAAATTCTTGAAGATCAAGTGATTGGCGTAGAAGCGAAAAAATTATTTGCCGATGCCCAAGCCATGCTAAAACAACTTATTGCCGAACAGTGGCTAAGCGCACGCGCCGTCATTGGATTCTTTCCAGCACAAAGTCATGGCGATGATGTGGTGCTGTATACCAATAATCGTTGCACAGAGCAGCTAATGACCTTGCATCATTTACGTCAACAAAACGTTAAAGCACCGGGTCGCCCAAATTATTGCTTAGCTGATTTCATTGCGCCCGTAGACTCCGGAGTAACAGATTATCTAGGTGCTTTTGCGGTGACTACAGGCATTGGTATTGAAGAAGTCTTACTGCGTTTTGAGCAAGATCATGATGATTACAGTGCCATTATGTTAAAAGCCTTGGCAGACCGTTTAGCCGAAGCCTGTGCAGAATATTTGCATCTTAAAGTAAGAAAAGAATATTGGGGATATATGGAAGAGGAAACGCTTGATAGTGAACAATTAATCAAAGAAGCGTATCAAGGCATTCGGCCCGCGCCCGGGTACCCAGCTTGTCCAGATCATACCGAAAAAGCCAAGTTATTTGAGTTGCTTAACGTAACAGAAAACACCAGCATTACCCTTACCGAAAATTACGCCATGTACCCAGCCTCAGCTGTGAGCGGCTGGTATTTCTCTCACGCAGATGCACAGTATTTTAACGTAGGTAAAATCGATAAAGATCAATTGGCAGATTATGCTGAGCGTAAAGGTATTGCGTTGGCAGAGGCTGAACGTTGGTTAGCCGCGCATTTACATGCCTAATGTAAATGCCTGAATTACCCGAAGTTGAAACCACTTGTCGAGGCATTGCCCCGCATATTGAGGGGCAATGTATTGCACAGGTAGAGCTAAGGCAAAGTAAACTACGCTGGCCAGTCACCGAGCATTTAGCGCAGAGACTGCAACATCAAGTTGTGCGTAAAGTCTATCGACGCGCTAAATACATCATCATTGAGTGCTCGCAAGGTCATTTATTGATTCATTTAGGCATGTCAGGAAGCTTGCGGATTGTGTCCACTAACACGCCCGCAGGCAAACATGATCATCTTGATATTATTTTTACCAATAACACCTGCTTACGCTTTAATGACCCCCGACGCTTTGGAGCGGTGTTATGGACAGACCAGCCAATCCTAACGCACCCCCTGCTTAACGCCTTGGGCCCTGAGCCACTCGCAGAAAGTTTTACTGGCGCGATGCTGTATCAGGTTTCCAGAACGCGAAAAGTACCGATTAAAACGTTCATTATGGACAGTCATATCGTGGTGGGCGTGGGTAACATCTACGCCAACGAGGCCTTGTTTAATGCGGGTATACGCCCCACACGTCAGGCAGGCAACATCTCCCTACAACGCTATGAAAAATTAGCAGACTGTATCGTAAAAGTCTTACACAACGCTATTGCCCAAGGCGGCACAACCTTACGAAATTTTGTCAACGAAGCAGGTAAGCCTGGGTATTTCAAGCAATCGCTACATGTATACGGACGCGCAGGACAAGCCTGTCATCACTGCGGCGAGCCGTTACAGGAAGTACGTATAGCTAATCGTAGTACCGTATTTTGTAAGCATTGTCAGCGGTAAATCAAGCCGTTTAGGTAGTTGAATAGGTGGTTTTTTTAAAGGGTATTGCATTAAGTTTAGGGTGTGCTAAATTTTGATATGTAAATGAATTTAAAATCAGTTTACATTTTTATACATAATTAGAAAAACATTAGACGCAATGTTTTGCGTCTATTAGGATGTCTAATATTAGTT
>QYQN01000110.1 GCA_007280895.1 Methylococcaceae bacterium | reverse complement strand
GTGTTGGCTGATGGAATCAATCAGTGGTTTATCGAAATCATTATTTGCAGGAATGTCGACAGAAGAAACACGATCATTTAGTTTTAGCATTTTTTCAACTTTGTTGACTGGTTTATCTAAGTGGTCGGCAATATCCTCAGCACTAGGTTCGTGGTCTAACAATTGTGATAAATGGCGCTGTGCTTTTAGGTAAGTATTCATTTCTTTGACAATATGAATCGGTAAGCGAATGGTCCGCGATTGATTCATAATGGCGCGTTCGATAGCTTGACGTATCCACCATGTTGCATAGGTAGAAAATCTAAAGCCTTTGGTAGGATCAAATTTTTCCACAGCTCGAATAAGACCTAAGTTACCCTCATTAATCATATCCAGTAACGGGAGTCCACGATGAGAGTAGCGGCGAGAAATTTTAACTACTAAGCGTAAATTGCTTTCAATCATGATGCGGCGTGCGTCTTGATCGCCTTGTTGGGCAAGCAAGCCATAATGTATTTCTTGCTCAGCGGTGAGTAATTTAGAACGACTTAATTCGCTTAAATAAACGCGTGTGGCATCAAAATCATGGGTATTTTTTACTTTAATGGCGGCGTCATTTGTTATCCGCTCATACAGTGTAGGATTAATTAAATCATCAACAAAAGGAAATTCATCATCAAATGGTGCAGGTACGTCCTCGTCAGAAAGATCGCTTAATTCTGTATTCATATTCACTCGCTATTTGATCAGATTAAATAAGATTTAGCATTAATTCGTGCTTGAGCTTAACTTTAAGTTTTTAATAAAAGGATTCGGGATTAAAAAATTTTTTATTAATTTGATTGGGCTGTGTAGAAATTAATAACGATTTTATTCTAGTTATGTTAATTATTTATTTCGATGGATGCTTTATTTGTGAGATGCAAGTTAAGGACGAGTGATAAGCCACCAAGGTGGTTATAGTGTTTAAACCATGGCTTAGGTGGTGATATAAGGGGTGGGCAAGTTAATAAATTGTATGCGAAATATTATGAGTTACTTTTATGACATTAATATTGTCATGCGAAAAATACGACTTTTTTAGAAAAAATTTAATGTTAAGTAAGGCTAATTTTCAGCCTAGCTATCAGCAATCTTTAAGCATTGTATTTTGACTTCTTAGATTTAACCTAAATCAGTTAATGGCAAAAAGAGGTGGCAACGTAGTGAGTCTGTTTGAGTGCAAATACAAAGCCAGGTTTGTTGAATGCCCAGAGCATTCCAGACTGGTAATATGCCAAAATTTGGCAGCTAGCAGCTAAATATTCAGCCAATAGCTGTGTTTTTTCTATATTGCACCAAAATAGTCATACCAATATTTTGATTGTGATTATGCCCATTTACTGAAATTACTTACGGTGAAGAAATTTTTTGTTTGAATTTTAAGTCAATACCTTTTCTTGACAAAGCCCCGAATCAGATTAAGTTAAACCCCGTTGTAAATGAATTTTAACAACAATGATAAGTAGAATTCATGAACATATTAATCGTCAAAAATACAATAAAATTACTTTAACTATGAATGTTAATCTCAGTAAAAATGTAAGTGCGATTAAGCTTGAAAAAATTTGTAACGACTATGTTCAAAATAAAGTTGCTTGAAAGCTCTAAGTGATGGAGTAGATACCTTTAAATGAAATCAAAATAACGCCATCACCCTTTGCTCAAGTACAAATAAAAGCAGCAAAATTACAGGGTGTTTTGAAAGAAGTGTTTAAATAAAGAAGCAGTTTTTCAATGCAAATCAAACAGCAAAAGTTTGAAGAATGTACTCCAAGAATAAAAGCTGTACATTTTAAAAAGATGAAAAGTTAAAGATTATTTGATGAGTACTATTTTCTTAAGGCTGTAAATTTATTTGGCCTTAAGATTAACTTAATTTATTAATAAACATCGCTGCCTTTGAAGAAAGCAGATTGACGGAGATTCATCTAATAAAATCTCCCCAATATCTCTTTATGCAATAAACAAGTAAAAAAATAAATAAGTCATACGGTGTCAGTTGTTGAGCTTTGATTAGCAATTTGGATTCCATCGATTTTCTGCTTTGGCATATACTTTAAGTTGTGTGCATTAATGGGGAGGAAATAGTCATGGGACTTATCTTAATTGTCGGTATTATCGCTTTCGGTTTAACATTAATAGATTTGTATTTGACTTATAACGAATTTAACAAGCTTGATTAAATTAGTTGTTTTAAAAGAGCTAATTAAATTATATAAACGGTTGATCTAACCCAGTTGTATTTTAAATAAATTAAGTTTTTTCAACTTTAATAATAACTGGCTCAGATTAGTAAATCTCAAGTTGTTTTTCAGAATGATTGATCGAAAAAAAGTGAACGGGACTAAACAATTAATTATTAAATGGATCGAGAATGGCAAAGTGCCAGATCCGTTGATACGGTTGGGTATACGACAGCTTTTGCGGGAAAGGCTTAGTAAAATTCCATTAACGAATCCGGAGTTGGGTTCTGCATTTATTTCTCATTTTCTGAGTGAGATGGCCAGTGCCCCCGTAGCTATCACGCCCGAAAAGGCTAATGAGCAGCATTATGAAGTACCGTCTGCGTTCTTTCAGCTGGTTCTGGGGCAAAGGCGCAAATACAGTTCTTGCTATTGGCCTGATGGGATCAAGACATTGGATGAGGCTGAGGTTGAAAGCCTCGGTAAGACTTGCGAAAGAGCAGACCTGTTAGACGGGCAAGAGATATTGGAACTGGGTTGTGGCTGGGGTTCTTTAAGCCTTTGGATGGCTGAACAGTATCCAAATAGCCGTATCAAAGCAGTGTCAAACTCCCATTCACAACGGGTTTACATCATGGATAAGGCTGCAGAAAAAGGCTACTCTAATCTGGATGTTATTACTTGTGACATGAACGTTTTTGATACTAATGCCCGCTTTGACCGCATTGTTTCAGTGGAGATGTTCGAGCATATGCGTAACTGGCAGTTGCTCTTCGAGCGAGTATCGGAATGGCTTAAACCGGGCGGTTTGTTTTTTATGCATGTGTTTTGTAACCGTTCTTTACCTTATGAATTTGTTGTGCAGAACGAAAGTGATTGGATGGGTCGGCATTTTTTCTCTGGCGGTATCATGCCCAGCTACCATCTACCCTTATATTTTCAAGACAAGCTCAAATTAACCCAACAGTGGAGTTGGAGCGGTAGGCATTACGAGCATACTGCAAATGCTTGGCTCGCCAATATGGATAGCCAAAAGCAACAAATTTGGCCGATTTTGGTGGAAACCTACGGAAGTGATCAGGCTCTGACTTGGTGGGTGCGATGGCGGGTATTTTTTATGTCCTGTGCCGAGCTTTTTGGATATGACCAAGGCGGTGAGTGGTTTGTCGGTCATTACCGTTTTGAACGACCTCATTGATCTGCTCTTCAAACTCTGAACGGTCAAGTTGTCGGTTTTTTGGGTAGGGTACGTTGTGCGTGCCATTAAAAATTTATCACAAAATCAATGCAATAGGTACACATGGCGTACCCTACTAAAAATGGTAAAAGTTAAAAAATTGACCGTTGTAAGTATATTTTGAAATTTTCGACTGATTCCAAGTTTTTCCCTAACATGACATCGTATTTATTGAATTTAAATGGATATTTACCTATTTATTTTGGGGATAGGTGAATAAAGCCTTCGACAAGCTTTGACCGAACGGTAACAAATCAAGTGGAATATTTTTACAATTGTTCACGCACTACCATCAGTTTTAACTAGGAGAATTGAGAATGTTTGACTGGGTTATTGCATTTCAGAGTCTTTTAGCGCTGTTTTTAATGGCATTCCTGACATGGATTGTTAGCTTGGTAAAACGCGACGTAAGTATCGTTGATAGTGTTTGGTCGGTGTTTTTTCTAGCCTCGATGTTGGTTTATTATTTCAATGCCTCCGTCAATGGCCCGCGTTCAACCCTTGCAATGATGTTGGTAGGCATGTGGTCGCTTCGGCTCTGCGCCTATTTGACAAGGCGGAATTGGGGACAGCCAGAGGATAGGCGCTATCAAGCAATCCGCCGAACAAACGAACCTCATTTTACTATTAAGAGCTTAGCAATAATTTTCTTATTCCAAGCGGTACTGGCTTGGGTAATCTCGTTACCTATCTTGCCTGTCTTGAAATCTAGCCAGACCTTGGGGTTGCTTGATGTTTTGGGTATGGTGCTTTTCCTTTTCGGGCTTGTGTTTGAATCCCTAGCCGATTTGCAAATGTCACGTTTCAAAGCCCTCCCAGATTCCAAAGGCCAAGTTATGGATGGAGGACTTTGGCGTTACTCCCGTCATCCCAATTATTTTGGCGAGTTTTGCGTCTGGTGGGGGTTTTATTTTATTGCCTTATCGGCGGATACTTCGCCTTGGTTGCTGTTTTCTCCCTTACTGATGTCATTTCTGTTGATTAAAATTTCGGGTGTACCCTTGCTAGAAAAAGATCTTGTTGATCGCCGTCTTGGTTATCGCGAATACCAAAAGCGCACGAATTGTTTTTTTCCTGGCTTACCAAAATGATATTCACCGATTGAATGACTGGAGTTTTCTCATGCGCCTAATCTTTTTTGGTTTATCGTTTCTACTTGGAGGATGTGCTCCAGTGAAGCTGCCTTTGCCATTGGTTAAACAGGTGGATTTGCAAAAATTCATGGGAGATTGGTATGTGATCGCCAATATCCCCACTTTCATCGAGAAAGGCGCACACAACGCGGTTGAATCCTACCGCTTGAACCCAGATGGTCGTATTGCCACTACGTTCACCTTTCGAGCCAACGATTTTCAAGGCCCCTTAAAACGTTATAATCCGACGGGCTATGTCACCGATACAAACTCGAATGCGGTATGGGGTATGGAATTTATCTGGCCTTTCAGGGCGGATTACAGAATCACTTTTTTAAAACCCGATTACAGCCAAACCGTGATAGGCCGTGAGGCGAGGGACTATGTTTGGATTATGGCGCGGACACCTTCTATTCCAGAGGCTGACTATCAAGCCTTAGTAAAGTTTCTGGCAGAAAATGGGTACGACGTAAATAAACTGCAAAAAGTGCCGCAGCGCTGGCAAACCCCTTCCCAACCTCTTACCACGGAATAAAATTGATGAAAATTGCCATCATCGGCAGCGGCATTTCGGGCTTAGCTTGCGCTTATTATCTCCAAAACAACCATGATATTTGCTTATTCGAAGCCAATGATTATATTGGCGGCCATACCCACACGCATGACATTGACCTAGCCGGAAAAACCTATGCCATCGACACTGGCTTTATCGTTTTCAACGACTGGACGTATCCTAATTTCATCAAACTTATGGACGAGTTGAAAGTTCCGTCACAACCGAGTTCGATGGGCTTTAGCGTCAAATGCGAACGAACCGGCATTGAATATAACGGCGTTTCGCTCAATCATCTTTTCGCCCAGCGCCGCAACCTGATCCGACCTTCCTTTCTGCGGATGATCTTAGACATTCTTCGGTTTAACAAAGAAGCCCCGCTTTGGCTGGAAGATGGTGACGATGACACCACGCTAGAGAGCTATCTTAAGTCTCATGGTTATTCCCAAGTGTTTCAAGACCACTACATTATTCCTATGGGTGCAGCGATTTGGTCATCAGGTCGAGCTAAAATGCTCGCCTTTCCCTTTCGCTACTTTGTGCGTTTTTTTTACAACCACGGTATGTTAACTGTTGACAAAAGACCCGTGTGGCGGACGATACAAGGGGGTTCTAAATCTTATTTAAAACCATTGACCGAAGGCTTCCAGCATAAAATACGTTTATCTACACCCGTAGACAGTATCAAACGAGATGTTAACGGAATAACCATTAAGCCAAGAGGCCAAGAGTCTGAGCGCTTTGATGCGGTGGTACTTGCCTGCCATAGCGACCAAGCCTTAGGCCTATTGGCTGAACCCACGCAAGTAGAGCAGGATGTCCTTGGTGCGATGCGTTATCAAGCCAACGAGGCGGTGCTGCATACCGACGTTACTGTCTTGCCAAAAAAGCACCTAGCTTGGGCCGCTTGGAATTACCATATCCGACAACAAGATCACGAGTTGGTCGCCTTGACCTATGACATGAATATCTTGCAAGACTTAGACGCACCGGCAACTTTTTGCGTTACCTTAAATTACGCCGAAGCGATAGACCCTAGCCGTATCATCAAACGAATGACCTATCATCATCCCGTTTATAGCCGAGAAAGTATTGCCGCCCAAAAGCGGCATCAGGACATCAGTGGCATGAACCGGACTTATTACTGCGGAGCGTATTGGGGCTTTGGTTTTCATGAGGACGGTGTCAACAGTGCACTGCAAGTAGTGGAACAAATTACCCACGCTTTCAAAAATGTATAGTTGTTTGTATATGGGTCAGATTCGGCATCGTCGCTACGCGCCAAAACCGCATTTTTTTTTCTACCGGATATTCATGGCTTATCTTGATTTGGAAGAATTAGATACGGTGTTTGCCGGAAATCCATTATGGTCAACGCGAAGACCTGCTCTGGCTTGGTTTCGCAGGGCGGATTATCTCGGCAATCCTACCGTGCCATTAGCTCAGTCGGTACGGGATTTAGTGGAGCAAAAAATCGGTGTCAGACCCATTGGGCCGGTACGGGTACTGAGCCACTTACGCTACTTCGGTTATAGCTTCAACCCAGTGAGTTTTTATTACTGCTTTGATAAGCAAGGTGAACAAGTAGAAACTATTGTTGCTGAAATAACCAATACGCCTTGGCATGAGCGGTTTAGCTATATTCTGACGCCAACTAGAGATAACGAACGCAAATCCCTCCAGCGCTATGAGTTTGCCAAAGATTTCCATGTCTCGCCATTTTTTCCTATGGATTTAATGTATGACTGGCGTTTCTCTAAGCCGGGACAACGCTTGACCGTTCACATGAATCTTCGACAAGATGATTTGAAGCTGTTTGATGCCACTTTGAGCCTTAAAAAGCGGGCAATCAACCCGACTCAGCTAACGCAGACTTTGCTTGGTTATCCTTTCATGACACTTAAAACTATTGCTGGTATCTATATCGAGGCAGCAAAGCTTAAGTTTAAGGGCATACCATTTTATGACCATCCTTAACAGCAATGGAGATGCCTAAAATGTCCAATTTACTCGCCCCACTTAACAAAACAGCCATTCCTGCGGCAACCTCGCGTTGGTTGAGCCGATGGGCCAAAGGTTTACTGCATCGACAGTTTCAACGATTGCAGGTCGGCGAGTTAGAGCTTAATGACGACTCAAGCCTTCGCTTTGGAAAGCCTCATGCCGACTTTTCTTATCCAGTCCAGCTAACCATAAACGACGAGCAATTTTACAGTGACATCGTATTTGGTGGCAGTGTGGGAGCGGCAGAGGCTTACATGGCTGGCTATTGGCACTGCTCCAACTTGGTGGATTTGGTGCGTCTCTTGGTGCGTAATCGCCATGTACTTGAAGGGATGAATCAAGGGCATTTCTCTTGGGTAACCCAAAACCTTCGTAAGGCAGTCCATGCCTTACATCGCAATACCTTAACCGGAAGCCGCCGTAATATAGCTGCCCACTACGATTTAGGAAATGACTTCTTTCGGTTGTTTTTAGACGACAAGATGATGTATTCCTGCGCCTATTTCGAAAAGCCTGAAGCCAGTTTGAACGAGGCTTCATTCGCTAAGTTGGAACGTATCTGTCAGAAATTACAACTTAAACAAACTGATCGTGTCATTGAAATCGGGGCAGGTTGGGGTGGTTTTGCCATCCATGCCGCCTCCCGATATGGTTGTCATGTCACCACCACGACAATATCGCAACAGCAATACGACTTGGCGAAAGAGCGAATCCACGCTGCCGGATTGGAAGATAAAATTACTCTTTTATTCCAAGATTACCGGGACTTAAAGGGCAGTTTTGACAAACTGGTTTCCATTGAAATGGTGGAAGCAATTGGTCATCAGTATTACCAAACCTATTTTGCACAATGCGCTAATTTATTAAAACCTCACGGACTGTGTTTAATTCAAGCCATTACCATCGTCGATCAACAATTTGCCCAAGCGAGGGATAAGGTGGATTTCATTAAAAGACATATTTTTCCTGGCAGTTGTATTCCTGCCATGACTGCCTTATTAACGGCAGCAACCCGGGGTTCAGACTTGAACCTGATTAATCTGGAGGAAATCGGCCCGCATTATGCACTGACATTACGGCATTGGCGGGAAGCTTTTATGAGTCAACTGGATACAGTTCGCCAACAAGGCTATTCGGAGGCTTTTATTAACATGTGGGAGTTTTACTTGGCTTATTGCGAAGGGGCTTACAGAGAACGTGCTATTGGCAATGCGTGGATGCTATTTGCCAAACCTGGCTATCGACATTAAACCTTGAAAGCAGTCATTCAATTCAATCTTAAACGGCTAAAAACTGAAGGTTTTAAAAACGTATGAAAGTCTGTGATCAATGCAACGTAGCTGGTAAACCTGAAGACCGTGTTCAGTTTAATAGCTCTTACAAGAAAAAACCTTTGGCTTACAAATTAGTCTGTGTGCATTTAATTTATCTGCCTTTGCTAAGCATACCTTTTGTAATCGTAAACGGAGCTTTGATCGCACTGTATTTGAAAATGGCAGGAGCGAAGGACTATAAAAGCTATCGGTCGTTTTTACCCGACCGTCAATCTCATCGATATAACTTAAAAAACCAAGTTACTAAAGCCACGAATAACCGCTTTAATCCCATTAGTACCAAACTGTTTTGGATTTTGAATTGCACTTGGTATTGTCCCTACAGTGTGGCGCTGTTCGAATGGAATGCCAAACTGATGACGATGATGCAAACATTAGAAAACATCAACGAGAAACACCCAGAAAAAGACGGGGATACAGATAGCCAAGCTGATGATATAAATATAAAAAGGAGAAACTCTGTGGTGCTTCAACTTGGCAAGATACTGGTTTTTATTATGTTAACCCTGTGCCTGCCTTTTGTTATTTTCAGCGCCTTGATAACCGTTGTGCATTTGAAAATGGCTGGTGCGACCAACGTGAAAGCTTACCGATCTTTCTTGCCCGAAAATAAAGGGTTTTCTAGTGCTAAGACATGTTGGGTTGCAAATTATTCGAGGTTTTTGGTCTTCAGCACCACTCTATTTGATTGGCACGCTTATTTAGTGAAATTAGTGGAAAATTGGTGGTGTCCTTTCCATCACAATCGTAAAGAACCTCATTATCGAGCAGGTGCTATCAATCAATCATTCTGGCATCTATACCCAGAAGATTTTAAAAAGCTTTCCCCAGATGACCGCGACAACCCTATTTGGAACGAATTTAAGTAATCAGCAAGGTGAATCAAGCCAATTAATATCAACCCCGTTTTTTTATTCTTAGATTGATCAAATGTAGTTGAAAGGGAAATTAAGCGTTATCCAACCAGGACTTGAAAATGCAACCATTAGCGTTTGTTGACTTAGAAACCACCGGTGGATCTGCCTCTAAAGACAGGATTACCGAGATCGGCATGGTCTTGGTGGATGACGATGGTGTGCGGGAATGGAGCCAATTGATTCAGCCGCAAACACGTATTCCGCTGTTTATCGAACAATTGACGGGTATCAGCAATGACATGGTGGCAAATGCGCCAAGCTTCGCAGCGGTGGCGGCAGAAGTGGACGCATTGTTGGAGGGGCGATTGTTCATTGCCCATAACGCCCGTTTTGATTATGGTTTTCTGAAAAATGAATTCAAGCAGCTAGGAATGCTGTTTAAGCCTCAGGTGTTATGTACGGTGAAACTGTCACGGGCATTGTATCCGCAGTATGAGCGCCATAATCTCGATAGCCTAATTGAACGCCATCAGCTTCAAGCTAAGCAACGCCATCGCGCTTTAGCGGATGCGCAATTGATTCATCAGTTCTGGCAACAGGCAACGCAGCAATTTTCAGCCGAGGTGATTCAGGCCACGGTAAAAAAACTGGTGCAACGCTCCAGCCTGCCATCGCAACTAGACCCAACCATAATCCGTGAATTGCCCGAAGGCTCTGGTGTTTATCTGTTCTACGGTGAAAACGACTTACCGCTCTATATCGGTAAAAGTGTCAATATCCGCCAGCGGGTGTTATCGCACTTTTCTGCCGATCATCGTAACAGCAAGGAAATGAGCCTGTCGCAACAAACCAAGCGTATTGACTGGATTGAAACCGGTGGCGAATTGGGAGCGTTACTTACCGAAGCCCGTTTGATCAAACAACTGACCCCCGTGCATAACCAACGGCTACGGCGCAAAAATGCGCTGTGCGCTTGGCAATTGCAACAAAAGCAAGATCAGCTGTTGCCGCAGTTGACTTGGGCTAATGACTTGGATTTTGGCGTTCAAGACAATCTGTACGGTTTATACAGCAACCAACGTGAGGCGCAAAAATCCTTACGCAGTCTAGCGGAGCAACATCAGTTATGCCTGGGTCTGCTCGGTCTTGAAAAAGTAGGCAGCGGCAAACCCTGTTTTGCGCACCAACTGAAACGTTGTAGGGGGGCGTGTGTCGGCAAAGAATCCAGTTTGGAACATGCCACGCGATTACTGACCGCTATGGGCAAGCTAAAACTCGCCAGTTGGCTTTATCCCGGTGCCATCGGCATACGCGAGGCAGACGAATTGCATGTCATCGACCATTGGTGCTATCTCGGTACGGCGCGTAGTGAGGATGAAGTCGAGGCGCTTTTGCAACAAGGCCGACCCGCGTTTGACCGCGATACTTATATGACTTTGCTCAAAGCGTTAAAGAAATGCCAAATTGTGAACCTTGGTTCGCAATTAAGGATGAAAACTCAAAAAAACTGAGAGCTTACCCCGTTGCCCCAGGCTTTGGAAAAAGCTGGGGGTTATTTCAAATTAACATAAACTGCCTACGTAAATAGGCAATATTCAAAAACTATTTTTTTAACAATGCCGAAAATCCGGCGTTGTTGATGGCTTTAAGAACGGAAGCTTCATTAAAATTACCTTTCACAAGGCACGATCTTTTGCTGACAGTGGCTGTTTGAACGCCAGCAACAGATTTCACCGCTTCTTCTATTGCAGCGGAACATCCACCACAGCAATTATGAAAACCGACAAATTCTGCACTTGATGATTTTCCGTCCAATTCTGCGGTTTTTATTGCAACTTTATTGTTGTCGCTTTTTCCATAAAACCCGGCGTTAGCAACGGCATTTACGGCGGCTTGCACGACCGCATCGTCGTTAGCAGAAATCGCAACGCTATAGGTATCTCGGTCTACGCTGACGTTTGCGCCTTTGACACCAAGCACCGCATGTTCAATCGCTTCTTGGCAAGTCACACAACAGATATGAACGTCGCTCAGGGTAACCTTAGTGATAGCAAATACTGTATTAGATAATAAATACAAAGTGACTAAGATGAAACTGGTTAAATTTTTGCTCATTGATTATCTCCAATTGATTT
Source organism: Methylococcaceae bacterium (assembly GCA_007280895.1). Taxonomy (GTDB): domain Bacteria; phylum Pseudomonadota; class Gammaproteobacteria; order Methylococcales; family Methylomonadaceae; genus Methylovulum. The sequence continues at coordinate 8,116 of QYQN01000110.1, read as the reverse complement.
TAAAAATTAGTGGGTTAAGTGTTAAACCCTTTTCAATCCAAACACCTAATCAACCTATGGTGTTTTTATTTAAAGTCAAATCAGATCACTTGCATTGTTCTAAAACGTTTATTGGCTATACCCCGCCAACTCCACATAACCCTGTCCAGAAATGGGTTTGCCTTGCTTAGTGCCAGTCACTTTAACCGCGCCTTCCCAATAACGGTAACTGACATTAAGTTCTTGATCGTTGATTAACGGGACTATTTCCAGTTCCAGAGCTTGGCTGGAAACTGACAAGCGCCATCGCGAGGGATAGGTGATTTCTGAATGCGGACTTTTCCAGCTATCGAGCGTTGTGATGGTGGCATCGTGGTCTTTGAGTGAAATTTTGCTGTTGTCTGCGGTGATGTATGAACCGGAGCTATTGCTGTCATGCTGACCGTCTTTGCGGCGTAATTGATAAAACATTAATTCCGTATTATCAGACAATTGCAGGGAAAACCAATCCCAGCCGCTTTGTTCATTGGACAAGGCACTGGTGCTCCATTCTCTGTCCATCCAACTGGTGCCGATAACGGAAAATGGTTTACCGCCAACACTGACAGTACCGTTAGTTTCCAAGCGCGGATAGGAATAATAGTAGGAGGCATTGCCTGGTTCGGGGCTTTTCTGGCTCAAACCTTGATCGCCTTGTTTGACATAGCCTTTGGGAGAGGTCAGTAACATATCAATTGCAAAGCTGTTGCTGTTAGCGTGTAAGCGGAGGGGGAAATCTACTTTGCCTTCAGTTTTTGCCGACCAATCATAAAGCCAGACTTGATAGCTTTTATTGGAAGCCCCCGCCAGTTCGTTCCCTGCGCGGCTAAAGCGTTCATCGGTATAAAAGCGGTTTGCTTCCACATCGGTTAAGGTCAAATGCGCCATGTACATTTGATTGCTGCGCCAAGCTGATTTTGATTTCGGTAAATCTGGTTTCAAAGCAAAACGAAAGAAAGTCAGCTCGTAACCGAATTGTCGGCCTTGAGGATTGTTAAGGTTACCAGTGAAATACCACCATTCCGAACGGAATTGATTGTGTGGGCCGTGGTCGTTTGGGAACGAAAAGGCTTGTGGTTTATAGGCCCGCGCAAAGCCTTTGCTATCGTTTGATAACACCGCACCAAGTGAGCCGTTATTTTTTGCTGAGCTTGAATGTTTTTGACTATCCAGTGCCGCATTGCTAGTTGATGGAAACTGGAAGGTTTGCAGCCAAATCGTGCCCAGCAATAGTAATACAATGGCAATTAGATAGTTAGTTTTCATTCGGTACGCAGGGCTTCTGCGGGGTGAGTTTGCGCCATTTTTAAGGCGGGGAAAACGCCCGCCAACAAGGCTGCAATAAAGGCTAAAACGATACCTTGAAAAAGAATGCCTGCATTAAAATAAAAGGCCATTGTCCAGCCGAATGAACGTTGGTAAACCACAAAAATTAACACATAAGCAACGATAAAGCCGACGGGAATAGCCAATAATCCCGCCATTAAGCCCATTAATCCAGTTTCGCTGATTATCAGTACACTGAGCTGGCTGGAGGTTATGCCGATAGATCTTAAAATTCCTAATTGGCGTATCCGCTCAAACTGTAAGGCCATCAGAGCACTGAACACTCCGACAAATGCAATCGCTGCCGACAGCCAGCGTAAGGCTTCCGTAATAGTAAAAGTCTGCTCGAACAATTCCATTGAGGCTTTATAAATAGCTTGATTTGATTTTACGGCTTGTTGCGCCGTTAATAATTGACCAATGCGGCTTTCTAGCTGCTGCAAATCTGCCTCTGCACGCGCATAAACGCCAATGCCTGTGTAACCCAAATCAGGCCAGTAACGCCGGTAGATTTGCCTGCTCATGATTAAATGACCTTGGTCGCCACTGTAATCTGCATTGATGCCGATAACTTCAAATCCGAGTGCGCCTTGATTGGTTTTCAAGTTAATTTTTTGACCTATCTGAAGGGCATGGTGATAAGCATAAGGTTCGGTGACGATGATGGTTGGCTGATTTTCTAGCCTGTCCCAGAGACTATCGTCCATGCTATGTTTGAAAATAAAGCTTTGTTTGGATTTTGTTGCCAGTTCATACACGGTTGTTTTGGTGAGTTCACCCGCAGCTATGAGCTTGGTTTGCAAGGCGGTGCTCACCATTTGCACCCCCTCAAGTTGGGCTATTTTATCTTTCAATTGTTGATCAAATAAGAATTTGTCGGAACCCATTTTGTCACCAGGTAATGATACATAAAGGTCTGCGGGTAAGCTGGAATGCAGCCATTGAGCGACAGTTTGGCGAAAGCTGCCGATCATCAAATCCATCCCGATGGTCGCAGACACAGCAATCATCAATGCCGCAATAGCTATGCCTGTTCGGCTGATTTCTGCCGAGACCATGCGCACAGGCAAGCGTCCTAACACGCCCAGAAAACGCCCGAATACACATTCAATCAGTTTCATTAAGCACAAGGTTAGCATCGGGGTCAGTAAACCAAAACCAAATAAAATCAGGAAAATACTGGCTAAACCCAAATTAATGCTTTTTCCAGAGAAAAAAGCCACCGCCAACCCGCCGATTATCAAAAAGCCACTGAGGAATCCCACTACCTTTATTAAGCGACGGCTACCCGATTCCAACTGCGATCTTGCCATTACTTTTACGGGCGACAAGCGTGTTGCTTCAAAGGCGGGCAGTAATACGGCAAAAAAAGTGACACTCATGCCTAAGAGCATGCCTTTGCCAAGTTGAAAAGGGGTAATCACTAAGGGAGTTGCGTCAATACGGAAATAAATCGCGTTAATCGTACCCGAAATTAACTGTAACAAGCCTTGTCCTAACAACACGCCCAAGACAATACCGCTTAATGTACCTATCAACGCCAATAAAAAAGCTTCACTGAGTATTAAGGTAAAAATCTGCTGTCGGGTTACGCCCAATAAACGTAGGCTGCCGATTAAACGCCGCCGTTGCATGACTAAAAAAGTCATGGTGTTATAGATTAAAAACATGCCTACCAACAATGACAGTAAGCCTAATGCTTTGAGGTTGATGGAAAATGCCTGAGTCATTTCCCGCAGGGATTGCTCTTGGCTATCTAAAGAAACCAAGAGGGCATTGCCGGGCAACATTGACCGAATAGCCGCTTCAAATTTGGTTGCATCAGTAGCCAGCTGAATTTCTATGGAACTCAGTTTGCCAAATAAATCCAGTACCTCTTGTGCCGTTGCAATGTCGGTGATAATTAGTTTAGCCAGCACTTGTTCTGAAACGGCATCGGTATTGGGTAAAAAACCGATAATGGTTAATGATTGTTGACCTCGACTGGTGATCAGTGATAACTGACCGTTAAGTTGGATATGCAGGTTTTGTGCGGTTTTTTCGCTGAGCAGTGCAGTATTAGGTTCGGACATCAAACGCGTGAACAAGTCAGGGGAAACGTTTTCTTTTTGCCCGCTTTGCCAACCCGACTGGAATGATTTTTCAATGAAGGGATCAATACCAACTATCTTAAAACTGTCTTCGCCCGCTTGGGCTAGTTTTACATAACCCGTCACTAGCGGCGATAAATGGCTAACCCCCTTGTTCCTTAACTGGCTATAAAGTTTTTCATCCAGCCCACCATCATTGGCTATGATGCGATGGGTTGCTGCTCCGGTATACACCTTACTCGCTTGATTAAAGGAATTAAGCGAACTTTCCATGGCTAAATCAATAGCTATGACAACCGCAACACCCAAAGCAATGCCTAAAATCGCCAGCACCAGTTGCCAAGGATGCTGCCATAAAAAATTGCGGCTGGAACGTTGAAGAAGGCTATTCATTCGAGATGCAAAGACTGATTTCTGATGGAAAAAACTCGATCTGCCTGACCAATAACTTCTTGGCTATGGGTCGCCATAATCATCGTTTTGCCTGCTTTTTTAATCAAAATATCTAGCAATTCTAATACCTGTCCTGCGGTATCTAAATCAAGGTTGCCAGTGGGTTCATCGGCTAAAATTACGTCGGGGTCATGTATTAAGGCTCTCGCTATCGCCACCCGTTGTTGTTCACCACCCGACAATCGGTCTGGATAACTGTTCAAACGACCAGATAGTTTTAATTTATCCAGTAACTCTGCGACATCATCACGATCCTTGCGAGTTAAACGCTTGATTAATTCTAGGGGTAATAGCAAGTTTTCAGCCACCGTCAAGGTAGGAATGAGGTTGTAGGCTTGAAAGACAATGCCAATATGGTGACGGCGAAACAGGGTCCGGTCTCGTTCGGACAGTGCTGAAATGTCAATGCCATTAATAATAATCTTGCCACTATCGGGTGGGTCTATGCCACTGAGCAGGTTCAAGAAAGTGGATTTACCCGAGCCGCTCCGACCCAGTAAAACAATGAACTCACCACGACTGACCTGCATTTCCACGCCATTGAAAATGACCTGTTGCTGATCTGACTCTTGGTAGCTTTTATGGAGCTGTTTGATTGTTATAGCTGAGGGCTTATCCATGAAGTCTGTTTCAATAGTGATTATAAATTTCCAGTGTCCATTTTTTGGAACGTAAAGGTCACCTGCTCGCGGATAGCCGCTTGCTGCATAAGGCTTATTAGCTATTATGCCGCCGTCAGCGAATAAAGCCATACCTAAAGTATTAGGTAATTCAACCCATTCGTAAGCATCGGCGTAAACCAGCAAATATCATTCGCAGATTTCAGTAATATTAATGCCAGCCAGTAAGGCAAAATTGCCAGTAACCATTAAGCGTTGAATATGATGGGGATAGGCGTGATCGCGGGTATGGCGAATAGTTTCAGCGAGGCAAAATAAGCGAGTATCGGCAGTCCAGTAAAATTTGGCAATGGCCTTTTTGCATCGAAAAAATTGAGATGCGCATAATCTGGTCTGTGCAACCAGTAAATGCCGCGCACATATTCTCGCCAGCCTAGAATTTGACGAATGAATCCATCAGTAGCATTGAGCGGGGGTTTGCCAGAGCAGTAGGCGGCTTCAGCCAATAAGCATATTTCCAATGGCAGCAACAAGCCAGCATTGAGATACGATGAAATTAATGAACGGTATAAATAGGGTTTACCGGCTAGTTGGATGCACCGATTTCAATAGCAATGAACCACTGCAATTAACTATGCCATTTAGCACACCAGCCTAGGAAAAGATCTTATCGACAGCATCAAAATTTGTCGTCTCCAAAACTGTATGACCTTTGGATAGTAATAGTTTGGTGTTGGCCTGACCAATCCCGCTACTGGCGGCAATAATGAGGTGATGATTTTTAGAGCTTCCCACGACATGTTTAAGTAACTTGGGGCAGTGCAGAGCCATGATGACTGACTATTTGTTATTATTTAACAGGAGTTTTTTAGCTAAATTAATTTTTGTAGCTATATGATGAGAGCCGCCTCGATCGGGATGATTTTTGAGCATGAGTTTTCGATGCGCAGTAATAATATCTTGTTGAGACGCGCCAGGCTTAAGATCAAGAATGGTATAGGCATCAAGAGGTGACATGGTTGTTTTTAAGGGTGGTGGAGTGTAGGGTTTGTTTTGGGTTTGCGACTGTTGCTTATTTGTTGTGTGTGAATTTGTTTGATTACCTGAGGTTTTTTGCTGGCTAGCGTATTGGTGATTTTTTTTAAAATGTGACCATAGTGAGTTAAGTTGAAGTCGATATTGTAGCGAGAACTTAACTAAATTAGGTACTTGTTTAATGAAGAAAATGATCATTATCGTAATGATGGTCAGCAGACTATTTAACTTACCGGTTATCACCAACAAAATTACGATTAACAGCGTAATAACAATGCCGATTTTTTTGGTGAGGCTAAGAAAGGGAAATCGAGCAGGTTGTATATTTAGCTTTTTTTTGCCTAGTAAATAGATAAGGCCAAGAAGCACTGCAAAATTTAAAAGGTAAATCATGATTTTTTTGTTAATGTAAAAATGAGTAGCTAAAAAGCTATTATAGTTAAATAGGCTTAAAAATGTTTAAGCTTTTCTTTTTGTTAAGTAATCAACGCGTTGTTAATGTTCACCATAGGTGATTAGCCGCACACTTTAAATGTCCTAACTATGCTAACTAAAATCCCCCCTTTACTTGGTTTTGTTGCGCCCAGTGGCACTGGAAAAACCACCTTAATTACTGCAATTATCCCTTTATTAAAACAGCAGGGCTTGAACATTGCGTTGATAAAACACAGTCATCATAATTTTGATATTGATTACCCAGGTAAAGATAGTTACCGATTTCGTGAAGCGGGCGCGTCTTCAGTGCTGGTTGTTTCGCCTCATCGCAGGGCATTGATTACAGAATTTGAGGATAAAAAAGAGCCAATATTGGCTGAACAGCTCACGTTTTTTAAAGAAAAGAATATTGATTTAATTTTAGTTGAAGGGTTTAAAAATGAAAAAATACCAAAAATTCAACTTTATAGAAGTAGTTTGTTAAGCCCTTGCGAGGTAATTAAGGATGCTGGTTTGTTAGCTATTGCATCAGATATACCGTGCGATATTCCAAAGACAGTGCATTACTTAGATATTAATCAACCACAGAAAATTGCTGAATTTATTATCACGTGGCTACAGACAATAAATAAAAATGAGTAAGTATAGTTGCCTAGTGAGTGCGCGTCTTATTAACATAGTGTTTTGATGTTTATTTGGTGGAGTTATTTAAAATTAATTATTTTAAATAAGTTTTGTAATTAAGTTAATTATTTGCTAAAGCGTGTGGCTAATAAATATTGCATTATTTTCGTATTATTTATTTTGATTTTTTTGAATAGAGTGTTAAATTTAAAATGTATATTTTATTTATTAAACTTTGTTTTTTAATACAGATATTAATGTTTTTATTTAAAACAATTCCTATTAAATAATTTATACTAATAAAAATAAAGCTTCTTTAGTATTTGAAACTATACTTTAATCAAGCGTGTAATAAACTAATCACGATTAGTCATCCACATTAACTAGACTTTATTTTGTAATAAGGAAGGTAATAAAGGCTGTAATAATGTATGAATTGAAACTTATGATGGATTAGAAATTAACTATTTAGGTTTTTATAGTTAAGTCATGTAGTGGTTTGTAGTCGAAGTATAGCTAATAATTATATTAGCTTTAGCCGTGTTTTTATTGAGTCAATACCTATTTTTAAACTCAATAACTGTGTTTACGATAATAAACACACAATACAGCTGATTTACACTCAGCAGTTTTCTTAATTTTTTTAATCTCTTATAACTATATAAAATTACTATGAACCATCACGAATATATTATTCTTGGCGCTGGCCCTGCTGGCCTGCAAATGAGTTACTTAATGGAGCAAGCAGGTCGTGATTATCTTGTTCTTGAGAGTAGCGATCATGCCGCCTCTTTTTTCAGCCACTACCCTCGCCATGGCACCTTAATTTCATTAAATAAATTCAATAATTATTTTCCTGAAGCTGAGTTTAATTTAAGACATGATTGGAATTCGTTACTGACTAGCGATTTTTCCCACATGTTTCCTGACTACAGCCAAGATTTGTACCCACAAAATTCTGATTTAGTCCGTTATGCTAATGATTTTGCAAATAAATTTGCTTTAAAAATTCAGTATAATACGCGTATTAATCACATTGCACGTGAGCATGATGCGAACCAATATTTTGTGTTAACTGATGCTAATGGCGTGCAATTTAGCTGTAAACATTTGTTATTAGCGACCGGCCCAGTTAAACCCAATATTCCAGATATTGAAGGTATTGAATTAGCGGAAGGTTATGAAGATCATGATCCCACCAATCTTGAGCGTTATAAAAATAAGCGCGTTGTTATCTTAGGTCGTAGTAACTCTACCTTTGAAGTAGCTAATCACCTTGCTGGTCAAGCCGCAATTATTTTTATTATGATTGGTAATCGTTTACTTAAACATGCGTGGAATACTCATTTTGTGGGTGATCTTCGTTCATTCAATAATACTATTTTGGACATGTTCCAATTAAAAGCGATGCACGGGGTAACAGGTTCTGTATTAACTAAAATAACCAAACAAGATAATGGCACTTTCCGCGTTTATTATGATGAAGAATTACCACATTGGAGCACTCCAGGTACG
>QYQN01000045.1 GCA_007280895.1 Methylococcaceae bacterium | reverse complement strand
TCTGAAGCGTCTTTGCGTCTTACGTTTAGTGTAAGGGAGAATAATGCCCAAAAAAGTGTAATCTTGGCCGATTTGTATGATTTTTTTATGTGTATTTTGAATCAGGACAAGCATGAGCCTTAAGACCGACAGACTCCTAGGCTCGACCATTGAGAATTTTAAACACAACCTATTGCAATATGGCTTTTTGTTTCTTCCATTAACGCTTGTTGCCACTAAACTTTGGCAGAAAGACCGTGCACTTAGCTTAGTTATTTTGGTTTCAGCCATACTGCATTTTTTGTTTGGCAAATACGGTTGGTTTGAACGTTATGCCAATTACTATTTATTGTTTGCCGTGCTTATTTGCCTAAGAGCAAGCGTTAATATGAAGTTGCCTGTGTTACCGGCTATATTATGCTTGCCCTTGGTATTTTTCTCGTGTGTACAAGCCACTACAAGAACGCCCCTGGCAACGTCAAATATTTACCACCAGCAAGCACAAATGGCCAAAATTGCCACTCTACTTGCCGAACCTGTCGCGGTTAATGACTTGGGCTTAGTAGCATTAAGGTCAGGGCAATATGTGTTGGATTTATGGGGGCTAGGGTCTATTGATGTGTTACGTTATCGGCAAAGCAACGCCCGGCATGATTGGATACATGAACTAATGGATAAAAAACACGTCAGTTATGCCTTTGTCTATGACCAAGCCTTTTTTGCAAAACCTGATAACTGGACAAAAGTCGGCGAACTCAAATTGTTACAAAGGCGCATCACACCGGCTTTTGATACAGTCGGTTTATATGCCACCGGTCCCTCAAGCATTGCCAAACTGTCCGCCATATTAAAGGCATTTCCGCAACCACAAAACGACAACCCGCCATTTTCCCTGAGCATTATGCAATAATAGCTTTGATCCCTTGTAACCCGCTGCCGAAAACGAAGGTTCTATGAATACGTCACCTTGGAAAAGCGCATTGTTTCATCCGCCGGTAATTGGCAAACTGTCTTTAATGCTGGCCTGTTGCTTAGCGGCATGTCTTTTTGCAACCCGCAGTGTGCTTGCCGATGACGACGACAGAGGCCGTGGCGGCTGGTATCAGCAACGGGGGGAATGGCAAGGACAGAGGGGCGAAGGTGGCGGTTGGCGCAACAACTACGAAGGCAGAAGGGATGATGATGGCTGGCGGCGCAACTATGACGACAGAAGATGGGATGATGACGATCGGCGGGGCAATTACGGCTACCCATACGCACCGCCTACTTACCAACCACCAGTCATCTATTACCCACAACCCATATACCGTCCGCCAGTGCAGTACTATCCACAACCCGCTTATCCACCAACCTATTATTATCCCCAATAGCTGTGTGATGCCCTATTAATCAACACATCATCGGCCATAAATACTGCCTCGGGTTTGGATATCGTTAAGCAACGGTGCGCGCGCATCATCCAATGCAGTCTTTTCACTCAACACGTAGCACTCGAACAAACTCGCCTGCGGTTGTCGCCCCCACAAACGGCAGCCGGTCTGCAAAATCTGAAATTGCATCACTGTCGATGCCGAACGCATGTCCAGCAAGTCTACCGGACAAGCGGCAATATCTGCCAGTTTGCCGGATAACTCCCACAAGCCAAGCGGGTCTGCATAACCCGCGACTAGCACCGCCATATCCAGATCACTATCAGCATGGGCGCAAGCATTGACGCGACTGCCGAAAACATAGATGGCCAAGGCGTTGGGCAAATCGGCGCGGATGGCACTCACCAGCGGGCCATTATCAGTCAGTGCGGTTGCCAGGTGGGTAGCCATTGCAGCTTGATGGGCTTGGCTGGGCATTTAAATTCCCCTCATTTTTCTGTGAATAGACCAAAACCACCACACCCTGTTGATGATGTGGTGCTTTTATAGCACTTGATAAGAACGAAGACAAGGCGATAAAAAACAACCCATTGATTTAATTTAATTACATTATAAATATAATTTGGCACACAATATGCTTTAATAAAAGCATAACCGTGTTGTTATATTTCTCCTTGTAAGTAGAGTCTGCTTTAGTTTAAGCATTGGCGCATTAATCATCTTTGATTAATGCGCTTTTTTTTGCTTGGATTAATGTAGCTAGAGATTGCCGCTTACGGCAAAGCCGGTGTCAATGTGAATGAAGCTGGGTTTCCAACGACGGATGTTTTACCCTTTATGTTCTGCAACATGACAATCTGGTAGTCTCTGCTGGGTGGCAATTCGGCTGCGAAGGCCAGGGTTTCGCCACAAGCCTGACTGGGTTGGTTGCCGAGTGTTTTCAGCCAAAAGCCGCCTTGCGCTTCGGCCTTGGCTTTGTTCATCTGGTTGCTTGGCGTGCCGGCCGGAAAAATGCCTAGCCAAGTGTTTGCCGCTGTGGCCTTGGCAGACCGACAATAATGGACAATTAGGTTGGCTGCTTCACGAATTTCAATCTTGGTGTTTTGGGCAGCACCGACAATTTCAACGCCTGGGTGGCTCACCGTCACTGCTCCGGTTGGCACTATGCTGAACACCGTGGCGGCCTGATGGGGAGGCTCTTCGCCATAGCGTAGCCAGGCGGCATAATAGCCCGATGGTAAACCTTGGGTCTGCAGTGTAACGGTATTTTTCTTCAGGTCGAAGTGGAAAGGCTTAGCATCGGCTGTGGGCAGCACGCCTAATGGCGTTAGGTTGACCACTAAGCTATCCTTAGCAAGATTGCCAGAAGCCACTAAGGTCAGTGGTTGGTTTTGGGCGACTGTGGCGGTTGTGGTGACTTGCCCAAAGGTATCGGTAATCCTGCCGCGAAGTGTTGCCTGTTCTGGTTGCAACACAGCCTGTACGGTGCTTGGGTTTTGCTTGAACGCGGCGTTCAGTGGTTCGGCATAGTGGTCAAAACGCCCTAAACTATTCAACCCAAAGGCACGTTCAATAGTGCGTAGCACGCTGTAGCCGTCATAATGTTGGCTGACGACCGCGCCCGCATTAAGCAGGTCGGCGGAAGCCACCAACAGTGTCGGCACATGGTTATCAGGCCAGCCCCATCCTAAACTTTCATCCCAAGTGATGATCAATAGGGAGCGGGAATTCTGCCAAGCGGGTGATGCCAGCAATGGCTTAAGGGTTGAGCCAAGGAATTCATCTTGTTTGGCAACCGAAAAAGCCACATTTTTGTTGCCCCACCACGCCATTTCACCATCCCACCAGCCATCAGCGGCTAGCCAAGCAAAATTAGGTACGTTATTGGCGGTAATGGCGGCTGCAAAATCAGTCAGGTCACGGGTACTGCTGACGCAGCGGGTCAGGTCGCTAACCACGTTGCGGAAATTCATGAACGGTTGGTCGTCTGGTGCGTAATAGCCTTTGCCATTGGCATCCGCCACCTGATTGCAAGGGGTTTTCATGTTTTGCACATAGGCTTGCCAGCTTTTGCCTTTGGCATCCAACAGATCACCCACGTGGCTCACCGGCAGATTGTAATCGGGATAGTACACGGAACCATAGCGGTAAGTGTCGCCCGCCACCATAGCCACATAATTTTGGTCACTAGGATGGTAATTGCCCCACATATTGGTCAACAGCACACCTTGCCTAGCCAGTGCGGCAAGAAACGGCATTTTGGGGTTGACCGAAACCGAACCGGCAGAGGTGCTGACCACATCGGCATAATTGGTGTTTTCCATCATCACCACATAAACGTGGTCAAGCGCGGGAATATTGGCGGGCGAGCGCGATGCAGCCGTTGGGGTTAGATTAGGCAAGTCGCCGCTCAGGGTCAGGCTGATGTTATCGGCATAGGCGTTGTGATAAGAGCTAAGGTCGCCCAAAAACTGGACGGTGACAACAATTTGGCGGGTGTTGGCTGGCACTGTGCCAGTTTGTTGACGGGCAATAAGACCGGTCAGATGGGCCCGCGCATTAGCGTCGGCATCGCTGATAACAACTGGGTTGCCAGTGGCGTGACCGTTCGCATCCAAGAAAACAGCCGTCAACACCGCCCGTTCTGGCCGGTTACGCCAACCGCCCAACCATGCCGAAAGTTTGAATTGCGTGCCGCCAGCATCAATCGCGGTGCTGGCTGCGCTGACATCAACGGTTTGCTCTATAGCCGTATTGGCACCGGGAGCGGCAAACAGTGCGCTGTTAGTGCTGGCAACAGAAGGCAGGTTAGGTGTTTCCTGCGCCCAATTGAAAGCGGCGTAGCACAGCACGCTGGCTGCGCCGTCGAGTACGCGCCAAGCTGGCACTGGGGTCTGTGCCGTCCAGTCTTTAGTACAGCGATGAAGTTCCGCATCACCATTAAGCAAAAGATTGCCCGTTTCAAGGGCATGAACTGTGATTGGCTGCGCCATGAGGGAAATCATGCCCAACACAAAACCGACCTGCTGCAAGCTGCTTTTTAACATTGTAACTCCGTCCCGCACGTCATTAGTAGTGGATTTTGGCTAGAGTATATGCTGCTAAGGTTTCGTTTTTATTACATTATCGTTGGGCGATAGTGGTTGGGTTAAAACTACTCCAACCTACTAGACTTTATTTGCCATTGGCCGCTGGTTCGAAGTCGGTGACTTTGAGGTCTTGCAGTTTAAATTGGTAGGTCTCTACGGTATTTTGGCTAGCCACTTTGCCTATGCCGGTGATGGGTTCCATTTCTGCCACTGAATCCCAAAAGCCTTTTTCTTGGTATTTGCCAAGCATGGCGGTATTGGCTTCAATAAGCGCGTGGTTGTTGTCGCCGCATTGCTTAATCCAGCGCTCGCGTTCTTGCACTGCGGCCACTAATAGCTGATTGTCGGTTTGGATTTGCTTGGCTTGGGCGACAATGTCTTTCAGTTTGTGGTGCAGGTCTTGTAGCTTGTGCTGCTCGGTGGCCAGTTGCGCTTCTAACGTGCCATTGTTGTTGCGCAAACCATCTTCTTGGCTTTTGTGCAAAGCCACTTCGGCTTGTAAAGGGGCTATTTGTTGCGCCACCGCTTCTAGCTTGGTCACTTTCGCCAATAATTCAGCGTTTTCTGCTGCTAAGGCTTGCTTCTCTTCGGTCAGTTGCCGCACCATGCCTTGGATTTTTTTATAGGCTTGTTGTCCGGCGGATTCGGTCTTGGGTTCGGCTGATACGGCGGCGCTTAGGCAGCACAGCACCAGCAAAACTGCGTAGTTTGTTTTTGGTTGCGTCTTGTGCATCATGGCCTCCCTTTACATCCGCAAGTTTAAATCTAAGGTGACGGTATTGATGTCTAATGGCGGGCCGTCAATCGCTTGGGTGCTGTACCAACGCAACAGCATCCAAATATTTTTTGCCAAGCCATAATTGCCACCCACCATCCAGCCTTTGGCATCGGTGCCACCTTGATGGAAAACGGTGTCGGTGAAGGCATCCAAAACGGCATCACGCTGCAGATAACGGTAGGACAGAATGGCGCTCCAGTCCTTAAACCGCCGTATTTCGGGATGGCCAATATCGAAACGGACTTGGAAAGCGTTGCTGTGGTCTTTGTTGTCACCCCCCGCTTGTCCGGTAAAATAATTGGGGAAATTACGGGCAATGGCATTGGCGTTATAGCCAAGATTTTTGGCATAATCCACGGTCATCATGATGTGGGTCGGGGCAAAATCGGCAAAGTCGTACATCAGGGTGGTGTTGAAGATTTTGAAATCTGATGCGAGACCAAACAAACAACCACTATTGACGATGGAAAGTTGGCTACTGGTACAACGGCCATTGACGCCATTGTAGGCGTTAATGGGTACTAGGGTATTGCCTTTTTGCATGAATTGCGGGGCTGTCCAGTCATAGGTGAAGCTATCATTGGCATTGGCGCGGGCGCTGATATTTTCGTAGTCGTAATAGGCGGTGGCGAGTTTTAGGCGGGAATCGTTATGCACCAACCAATCGCCGCCCATTTGCCCGCCGAACAGCCATTTGTCGGTGGTGGAAAAATTGACTTCTTGCAGTGGAAACGCGCCCAAGGTCAGAAATAATGCGTCTGGTGTGGATGGCCCCACTTGCACACCGAAGCGGCTGTTGGCGGGGGCGGCAGAGTAATGTTTGACGGTCGGATCATTTTGGTTCATGTGCCAACGGAAATGGCCGACAAAGCCCTCAAAACTTAATTCGGGGCTGTACATCATTTCGGTGGACATCCACGGATTGGCTATCCGACCGCCCGAGAGTGTCACCCAGTCATTTTTTTGGCTATCGATATAATCGTATTGGATAAAAGCCCGATCCATGGCGACTTGGTAGGTTTTGCCGTTGTTACCCAGCGTCTGGTTGTTTGACACCGGACTCAGGTCGTTGGTTGTGGTCAGCCTGACCCCGGCTTTTATTGAGTCGGTCACTTGGCTTTCAACATTAATACGCACCCGTTCGGCAAAGCGCAAGCGGTCTTTGGTGGTGTTCAGGAACTCTTGGTTTTTGTTGTGTGCGGCTAACGGCCCACCGTCTTGGTTGATGCTCAAATAATCCGGGTATGCCGTTGGGTTATTCATGGCCCCAAACATATCATCTTGAAAGCGCAAGCGGATATCGCCGGAAATTTTGATGTTATCAAGCCATTCTGGCAAAGCGCCGGGTATGCCCCATTTTTCTTTTTTGGCATCGGCCTTAACTTCGGTTACGACTTTGCCGGTCAGCCCGGCAATGACTTCTTGGCGGATTTCTTCTTTGACGAATTCTGGCACATAAGCAAAACGGATGCTTTTGGGTTTATCCGTTTTAGGGGCACTGGCAGCATCTTCAACGGCTGTTGGGGGTATGGGTGCTGTTGGCTGTTGGCTTTCTATAGCCGCTTTGCTTTTGGCCGATTTCATTAGCGCTGCGGCTTTTTGTTTGTCGAGCAGCCCTTGCTGTACGAAAATATCAATCAGGTTGGTGGCGGTGTTTTTAAGCTCAAGCAACTGCTCTCGTTCGCCAGCAATTTCTTGCTTGAGCTTAAGCAACTCCTGTTTTTCATCGGCCAGTGCTGGCACTGCCGCCAACGAGCCAGCTAATAAAGTCACTAGGGTTCTTTTAGTCATGGTTTTTTCTCAATTTCTTAAAATCTGTGTAGTTGAATCACGATGCCCCGGATTGTGCTGCGCTTGATCCCGGCTACTGCACTGGTTGCTGGCATGGCCCGCTGCTGCAAAGTGTTGGCTTCTACATTCTGGAAGTCACGCGCACTTGCAAGGGTTGTGGCATGTTGTCCGGTGGTGTTTTGGGCAAACTAAAGCGCACGTTTGGCAAGGCTGCGCGTAGGGCTTTGTCCACCTCGGCATTGCCGCTAGGCACTGCCAGTTCGGCACGGTTGACGCTGCCATCGGGATTGACCCAGACTTGTAGTTGCACACTGTAAGCGGCCTGGCGGGCGGGGCTATCCGCCAATAGCCGTTGTAAGTCTTCTTCTAGGAGTCTGTCGGTCTTTCTGCTATCCCTCATTTAAAGGGTTAGAATAGCGTAGGATTAGCAATTACGGAAAAGGTAGTAAGGCCATTAGCAATCATTTTATCGACATTAACCGAAACGATCCGATCAACGTGCCCGGG
>QYQN01000048.1 GCA_007280895.1 Methylococcaceae bacterium | reverse complement strand
TGATGGATGGCGATAAAATGAAAAAAGGCATGGAAGCTTCATGTGGTGGCATGATGAAAGGCAAAGAAGGTGCCTGCGGTGAAATGATGAAAGGCGAAAGCATGAAAGGCAAAGAAGGTAGCTGTGGTGCCGCAATGAAAATGCCTGAAGGTCAATGCGCAAGCCAATGTGGTGATCACATGAAAGCCTGCCCAGATGTTAAAGCCAAAGAAGGTGCGTGTGGCGCAGCAATGAAAGGCTGTGGCGAAACGATGCAAGGTTGCACAGACATGATGAAAACCCCAGAAGGTGGATGTGCCGCTCATGCTAAAACCCCTGCTGAGGTAAAAGCACCGGCAGCAGTTAAAACGCCAGGTCCTGTTATTATCCGTACAGCACCAGCGAATTAAACAGTCATTTAATTTTTTCTATTAAGAAGGCGATACGGTATCGCCTTCTTGCTTAAACTCTCTTACAGGTGGTGTTATGCACACACTTAACTCAACGATACTGACTGGCGCAGGACTAGGTTTACGACGCTCCTTATTGACTCAGGTTAGTCATGACGCGCCTAAGGCAGTAAATTTCTTCGAAGTTGCCCCAGAAAATTGGATAAATATTGGCGGCAAGCTAGGTAAACAATTTCGTTCCATCACTGAACAACACCCCTTTATTTGCCATGGCTTATCACTTTCTTTAGGTAGCGTAGACCCTTTAGATGAGCATTTAGTTCACGCTATCAAAGCCTTTATGCGCCAACATGGTATGGTTTTATACAGTGAACACCTAAGTTATTGCAGTCATGGTGGGCATTTATACGATTTATTACCCATCCCTTTTACCGAAGAAGCTGTGCAGTATGTGGCAGCAAGGATTCGTCGTGTTCAAGACATTTTGGAGCAAAAAATAGCCTTAGAGAATGTGTCTTACTATGCGCTGCCAAGCCAAGAAATGACTGAAATTGAATTTTTTAACGCCGTAGTTGACGCGGCGGACTGTGCTATTTTACTTGATGTTAATAACATATATGTTAACAGTGTGAATCATCATTACGACGCAGACAGCTTTTTAAAAGCCATTCCTGCTGAACGTATTGCTTACCTTCATGTGGCGGGACATTATCAGCAAGCAGATGATTTTCTCATTGATACCCATGGCGCAAATGTTATCGATCCAGTATGGAAATTACTGGGGCGCACCTACGAACTTTACGGGGTTTTACCCACCTTATTAGAGCGTGATTTTAATGTCCCGCCGCTGGCAGATTTACTCACTGAACTGGCTAGCATTAACTCAATACAAGCCGCCTGGTCGCTACAACATGCCCAGCAATCAGCATGAACAAGGGCTTTCAAGATTTACAACAGGCTTTCACTGATTATCTACGAACACCACGCAGCGCAGCACTACCAAAAGATATTGCTCAAGACCGTATCGAGGTTTATAGACAATTGTTGTTCAATAACATTGATTCATTTTTAACCAACAATTTCCCCATAGTACGGCAGCTTCTTGAAGAGCAGCAATGGTTTGAATTAGTCGATGACTTTTATGCGCGGCATGCCTGTCAAACGCCATATTTTACAAAAATACCTGAAGAATTCATCGCATATCTTCAGCATGAACGTCAATCGGATACGGACCTGCCGTTTTTATTAGAATTGGTGCATTATGAATGGGTTGAAATGGCCTTATCCATTGCTAATACACCCAGTCTTGGTGAGCAAACGCTAGGTGCTGAGTGGTTAACTGAACCGATGCAACTTTCATCGCTGGCCTGGCCATTGGTGTATCAATTCCCAGTTCACAAAATTGGCCCCGCTTTTATACCTCTTACCGCGCCTGCGCAGCCAAGTTTTTTAGTGGTCTATCGAAATCAACATGATGACGTATTGTTTTTAGAAATCACTGCCATGACCTACCATCTGTTAGCACTGCTTCAAGAGCAGGGCAGCATGACACCCGAGGCGTGTTTAACGCAATTAAGCCAGAGCTCACCGCACACCGATCCTGAGATAATTCGTGAGGGCGGCATAAAAATCATGTTGGCGTTATTGGCCAAGACAATTCTCACGCAGTAACGTTATTCTGTTTTTTTTCGTGCCACAAGCACACCATCTCTATTGGGGTTAATGAAAGCCTCAAAGTCAGGATCATTAAAGATTAAGGCATTATGCGTTCTAATTGCCTCAGTCCAGCCATCAAACACATCAGTATATTCCTGTGCAGCAACACGACCTCGCCACAAAACATTATCAGCAATATACAAACCGCCAGGACGAATACGGTCTTTTGCCATAAGCCAAATAGCAGGATAATCAATTTTATCAACATCGTTGTAACACACATCAAAAACGCCTTCCGTGCTTGCAAAAATAGCTTCTGCCATACCTGTTTTAAAATTAACTCTATCCCATAAATTGGCCTTAGTTAAATAATACTGAGCTTTCTCTAAATTAAGGTAATCTGCCTCGGTACAAATAACTTCACCATGCTGCCCCACTGCTTTGGCAAACCAATAGGCAGAATAACCATAACCACTACCAAATTCAAACACGCGCTTGCCTTGAATCATTTTAGTAAGCGTGGCCAAAAAAGTGCCCACTAAACGTCCAACAATAGGAAAATTATTTTTAGCTGCCAACGCTTCCATTTCACTAATAACAGGATCGTTTGTTTGTTGAAGTAAATTAAATTGATAAAATTCAATAGCAGGATTAACCATCATTGCTGTAGTAGAATAAGTTGTCGTGTTGGATTGCGATTTTTTGCTCATAGTGTGTCGTTATAATTAAAAATATAGAAGAATAATTAGCCACGTCACACGCTTGTTATCGAAAAAACGCATTAGGTTAGCTGTTGATATTTAATAAAAGAGGCTTTCAGTGAGATTTTTTTAGTGACTCTGAGTGGTTGATTTTATTATAAATAAACCAACATTATTTAGCAGCCTATAGTTTAATGCGTAACGGCTAAGTAAAGAAAACAATGCACTGGTCGTTATTCTTAACAAGTCAGGCATGATGAAATCTACCTGTTTCACCCAGATTAAAAATAAAGAGGATAAGTTATGAACGCAAGCTCGGCAATGAAGCAATATCAACAAGTCAGTATTCAAGGTGGCGTAATGGATGCGTCGCCACATCGACTCGTGCAAATGTTGATGGAAGGTTTCTTAGAAAAACTAGCAATTGCCAAAGGTAATCTTTCACGCAAAGAAACTGCCTTAAAGGGAGAAAATATTAGCCGTGCAATTACTATCGTCAATGGCTTACAAGCCTCTTTAAATCGGGATGCTGGCGGCGAACTTGCAGAAAATTTAAATAGTCTTTATGAATACATGGCGTTACGGTTAATTATTGCGAACACCGCTAACGATGAAGCGATCTTAGATGAAGTGGCGAGACTAATGATAGAAATTAAGCTAGGCTGGGATAACATGCCTGATCAATACAAACATTAACCGTTTTTTATGGCTTTAGCACCACACAATAACCAAGACTTATCCGCTGAAGATGCCTTTAACGTACTTCAGGAAGTGCTTGCCTTAACTACACTCATTCATACTAAAGCATACCAAGATGAATGGGACGAAGTCATTGAGCTTGAAACTAAACGACGGACATTAATTACCGCCTGCTTTGCACAAACCTTACCCGACCACATGGCAGAAAAATTCGACAATGCCATTACTGCTATTGTTAACATGGATCAAGAAGTCATGGCCTTAGGAACGCAAAAAATGACTGAATATAGTGTGGAATTACAAAAACTAGATTATGGCCGAAAAGCCGTGAAAGCCTACAACGAATAACTGATCCCCCAAAAAACCAACGTTTTTTTAGCACGCGCCACAAGGTTTTCGTCACACACAATACAGCACTGGCGTAGCAATAAGAGACAGTGCTACAGATAAACTTAAGGCACCCATCACCGCAATTGCCAAAGGTTTTAACCTATCCGACTCTGCCCCCACGCCATAAGCTAATGGCAACAAAGCTAAGCCCGCCGCTAATAAACTACGCCTCAGAGTGGTTGCTGAATTATCCGTTTGCCTCTATCTCTCCCCCACGTTATGAGAACAAATCTAAGGACTAAACTTTACAATTTGTTTTCAATCCACAGTGCATGTCCGCGTAACATCAGTTATTGAATCTAAGAGATATTAAGAGTATTGATAGCGCAAGCAATTTAAAATACTGGCTAAAAACTTACACCGTGCCAACAAACGAGTACCCAGCTATAAACACTATTTTTAATCATTGACCTATATAAGCGCAGTGCTGCTTTTTTTTCAGCATAAGTCGTTACACACGTCGTAGTTTTCACTACATTAAGGCAACACACCAATGAAATCAGCCACTGAAATCGTTTTAAACTATCACCAGCGCACCAAGCACAGTCTTGAGCGCTACGCTAAAGGGCCTGAAACCATTGACTGGGACGATCAGCCCGAGCTGTTTCGACGTTTTTCTGGCTGCGAGCGTCTTGCCCTGCCCAAACCAGGGCGTGAGCTAGAGGTCTTATGGAGTGAACTCGACACCCCCCAACACGTTCTAGTCCACGCACTCACACTTGAGAGCGTGGGCTTGCTACTAGAATTAGCCTTTGGTTTATCGGCGTGGAAGTCCGATGGCTATCATCGTTGGTCACTACGCTGCAATCCATCCAGTGGTAACCTGCACCCAACTGAAGCCTACTTAATTAACATCAATACGCCTGTTCTTGCTTCAGGCGTGTATCACTACCTTAGTTATGAACATAGTCTGGAGCGGCGAGCCTTGTTTTCCGCACCCGTCACAGGTGCTGATGAGTGGTATATTGGATTATCTTCCATTCACTGGCGCGAAGCTTGGAAATATGGTGAGCGAGCGTATCGGTATTGCCAACATGATGTAGGTCACGCGCTGGGTGCCTTACGTTATGCCGCCGCCACCTTGGGCTGGTCAATTTCCTTAATGGCAGATATTGCCGACGCTGAACTTGCCGCCCTGCTGGGCGTAGACAGAGACGCTGAGTTTATTCAACACGAGCACGAAACCCCCGATGTGCTGTGTCGCATTCATACCAGTGTGCCCGCTGCGCCCGTAAGCCAAACGCAGCTTGAACAGCTTGCCGCAACTGCGCAGTGGTTTGGCCGCGCCGACAGTTTGCGAGCGTATCACCTCTATACTTGGCAAGTGCTTGACGAGGTAAGCAATGCGGCAGCTAAACCACGCACGGCATCGCTCCTCAACCCAAGTACAGCCCTGGCATTAACGCCACCACGTGGTGCAATACCACCAGCACGAGCCACCACACTCATTCGGCAACGACGCAGTGCGCAACAGTTTGATGGCAACATGGCGGCGTTGCCCAGTGTTGCTTTTTATCGCTTACTCAGTGCCGTGTTAGCAGAGACCGCAGCCTTTGCGTTATGGCCTTGGCGAGCCAACGTGCACCTGTTTATCTTTGTGCACCGTGTTGAAGGCTTAACGCCTGGGCTGTATGCCTTAATCAGAGATCATGCCGCAGTAAAACCCTTGCAGGCCGCAACGTCTGATATTTTTGTATGGCAACAGCAGCGCGACAAGGTACCGTTTTATCAGCTCTATGCAGGCGATATGAAACAACCCGCCAAAACCATATCCTGTCATCAGTCCATTGCCAGCGACAGTGCTTTTAGCGTAGCGATGGTGGCAGAATTTAGGACAACCCTTGAACAGGCGCCGTGGCAATATCGGCAGTTGTTCTGGGAGTGCGGCTTAATTGGTCAGGTCTTGTATTTGGAAGCAGAAGCGGCAGGCATGAGCGGTACGGGCATAGGTTGTTATTTTGATGACAGCGTGCATGAACTGCTGGGACTTACAGACGACAGTTATCAAAGTTTGTATCATTTTACCGTCGGTACAGCAAAAACAGACGGGCGCTTACACACCTTGCCCGCCTATGCGCATTTATCCTGAGTCAGGACAAACAAGCCAAGCCGCACCGATTTATCAGGCTCCTGCAACGAGGGCAGTTTGTTTATGAAGCAGGTGTTTGGAAGCACTATTCGTGGTCACTACCAGCATCAAGACAATGTCATTAATGGCAGGACAGTGTCAGGATAAGCCCTTCGTGGTGAGCCCGTCGAACCCTGAACGGCTTAACCGCCCCCCTTCGACAAGCTCAGGACGAACGGTTTGTGTCCCGACTTAAGTGGGTAGCCCAAAATGCTTAGTTAACACGACTTACTGACCAGCGTAGGCAAAAAAAGATAAGCAGCACGCTGAGCACAATCCACACCCCGCCCCATAACACCGTCGTGCCACCAAACTCAGTGGCCAACATAAACGCATCTGAACGCAACTGCGCGTGTAAAATTGTGTCGCTATAAATATCTAAGGGCACATACGCCATGTTAGTTAAACCCAGCAAACGCAATAAAAAATCGTTATAAAACGTGCTTAAAAACTTAGCACTTAACAGCATCAAACAACTGGTTAACGCACCAAAGACCCAGCTGAACAGCGTGTGTGTAAATAAAAGCGTAAGCACGGCAATAGTGAGACCCAACAACGCCATGATTTTTTTGTCGTGCTTAGTTTTTACACTCGCCAAATATATCCCCACGCCCCACGCCAAGGAGCCCAAATAGCCAGCAGATAAAATGATAAAGCGATTGCCGCCAGCAGAAATAACCTGTCCACCTTGTTCTTTAACAATCATCAAGTCTTTAACAGTGCCACCCGTTAGCAGCGTAGCAAGGGCATGAGAAGACTCATGAAAGAACACCACCAGTAATTTTAAAGGCTGAAAAATAGGATAATCCCAGCCCAGCAAAATCAATAAAAACAGACCAAGTAAATATAAAAGTTCTTTCATAAGTATTGAGCGAGAGAAGAAACACGACGACAGTGCATAAGTCGCACTACCACTAAAAAAGGGACACAGTTAAGAGTCAAACCGTTCGTGGTGAGGTTAAGCCCTTCGTGGTGAGCCTGTCGAACCCACGAGCGGCTTAACCGTCCTCCTTCGACACGCTCAGGACGAACGGTCAAGCCTTGTTGAGTGTCCCGTGTGAAGTGGGTGGCGCATAAGTCGCACTAAACGCAAGCCTTAGTGCGACGCGTGTAGACGCTATAACAACAGACTAAATTAATTTACGTAACAAGCCCTTAAATCACCATAAAATCAGCCGCCGTTAAGGCT
>QYQN01000134.1 GCA_007280895.1 Methylococcaceae bacterium | reverse complement strand
TTTCTGCGGGCCGGTCTTTTTGCTGAGACTTTAGTTCGTTATGCTTCTTTAGTTGCAAATCACGATATTGTTGAACAATCCGTAAGGCATGTTTGCCGTTCGTTTTTTCAGTGTATGTTCTCTCGTGAAGTTCGTCTTTTAATGATTCAATTTCTTTGGTTAAAGAAACAAGATTCCCTCCGTGTTTCTCATGGGATTCTTTAAAGTCAATGCCTTTTTTTCTGTCCAGCGTTTCTTTTCTCTTAAAAATAGTCAGTTCTTTCTGGTGTTCAAGCTGTTTTTTACTTATTTCATTTTTGATATGGGCAGTTATTTTGCTGCCTAGTCTTTCTAGCAAGGTATCGTTATCAGCCAAGCCATCAGGAATAAATGTTGGCCTGATTTCTTTTAATTCACTAAGCGTTTTTTCAGGCACAGCATGTCCGGCATTCCAAGCGTCATGAACTTCACCCGCCCATCTGCTTTTTGCTCGGTTTCCTGATAACTCTGGATTTTTATTCTTAAATTCATCCAGCGTCATTTGCCATGTTTCTTTTTGGTCGCCGTCTTTTTGGCTTGTATTTTCTGCGGGCCGGGCTATACTTGAATCCAAGGAATCATGAACGTCAGTAAAATCAGCTTCTGCGTGAGTATCTCTTGATGCAACATGATGATGAAAATCGCTATTTTGCGGCTGCTGTCCATCCATGATTTCTTGTTTTAACTTCCTAGCCGGTAATAATCTACCTGTTTGGTAAGTAGTGTCCTTAAACCGCTCCCCCAGCTTGCCCACATAATGGGCGTGAGCTTGATCGGCATCGTCTGTTAATGTCCCTGAGTCCTTAACTAACCCATCCTTCATCTCGCCAATCCCTTTAGCAATCTTTTCAGCACGGCTCAACTGCTTTTGATGAATCACCATGCGCCGCTCTAAGGCTTCCAGTTTGCGCTGTGTCAATGTCCAGCTCTTGGTATCACCTGAGGTTTTATAGCGTTCTAGGTTATGTTTTAAGGTGTTTCTAAGCTGATGCTCAGCCTCCAATTTACGCTTTAAAGCGTGGGCTTCGTAGTAATGGCTGACATGCTGCTCTTTGTGCATGTTAGCGAATTTTACTTTGTCTTCGTCTGACAGGTGACTTACATCATGGTTGTGATCCTTGGCATGAATAGCGGCTTTTTTAATGCGCTTATCATAATAGGCTTTAACAGTAATTATTTTGCCAGCTTTGGTGCGGCGGGTATGTTCTGGAACGTAGGCTTTTAGAAACAGTAATAATAAAGGCATAGGGTGATTATTGGCTAAATTAAGTATAACCTTAAGTTAACATCACGACACCCCAACTAAAGGCCAAATTCAAATTTGACCGCTTTGCCATACACGGGCAACACCGTTGCCTGAATGGTAATGGAATCTTTGGTAACAGCTGAGGTAATATCCACCACCTCTAGCACACGAGGATCTTCTATTAAGGCAGACTGCGTATAAAATGCGGCTAAACTGGCTAAGGATAGTCTATTTATACGCCCTACTATTAAATTTAAATAACACCCATACTCTGGATGAAAAAGCAGTGATTTTTTTTCTACGATAACGCGAATGCTGAGTGCTTGCTTTAAGTTTTCAAGCATAGTGACTGTGCTTAGCGCACCGTTTTCAACAACAAGATCACCGTCTAGGGAGAGCTGTAAATCAGTTAAAAAAGGATCATCTTGCTTTGCAAAGGCAAACGGCTCAGGCACTGGCAGTAATAATGAGTCCCCATAACTCAGCACCCCTAAAGCGGGCAGTGCGGCAATATAAGGCGGTCGTAAGGCATTTAATAAGGCAATATCGTGCCAATATTTGGCATGCCCCATATAACGTAAAGCGATACTTTGTAAGGTATCGTCAACATTGATCAACACAGCGCGCCAGCCCATTAGTTAATTCCTTTTATAGCAGGGAGTTGCGTCATACCCTGCACAACGACAGAAGATAAATTTGATACATACGACAAAGAATACGGCATTAACACATTATCAAGGGCCGCCAGCTGATTAATACCCAGCATGGCACTGCTATTTATGGCCAGCTCTTGCGGGGTACTGGGTAGCACTGCACTAAAGGTATTACTGGTTAAATGTGTTGATAAGGCACTGCCGCCATTGGTTGAGGAGCACAGCGAGCTGCCATAAATATCATACACAGGAAGCTGTTTTTTTATTGCCAGGGCATTATGCATTAAACAATACAGCGTTAAAAAGGCGTTTTTAACCTGCATAAGCTTAGCTAATAAAGTTTGCGGTATGTTTTTAATAACTGCCACAGACGCCAACACATTAGCCGTTGCCAGATTTAACGTTGAAGCAATACCAAGTAAGTTACCGCCCGTGGTATTCACAACAGTATTCATTGCTTTAATGTTGGTTAATACCGACGCATTGACGCCCGTGGCGACCGACACAAGCTCCCCTATCGCGCCATGAACAGGCGAAAAAAAAGCATTGATTTCTTCTGACATAGACGTTGAAAGTGTTGTAATTTTGTGCATATTTGCACTAAATGAGGCAATTGCCTCGGCCAGCATGCCACCGCCTTGTTGGTTAAGTAGCTTAGCCAGAGGTGACGCAACATCATTAGCCAGCCAGACTAAATTAATCTGATAAAATGCCAGTAATGGATTGCTTTTATTACGCTTTAAGGTAAATGACTGCGGCGCAACCACCCAAGTAAACTCATCTAACTGATCACTAAACAATAATTTAATATCATCAGGATCAAGCCCAGAATTAGCCGCTCGCTGCCTATCACTATGCCATTGTGTGTAGACAAACTTATACAGCTCGACCATGTGCTCAATGCCGTTAAGGGGTGCGTTATTATTGCCCCAGCCCGTATGCCCTGAAAGCGTAAGAGTAGGAATACCACCGCCAAAATTATCCGCATACGCGCCCCCTAGCGTATGGTGTAAGGTTAACCGTGAGGTTTCTGAGCGCGTCAGCTCTTCAGGGCGAATAAGTAAAGTCATCTGCTTAAACGACGCATCACTCAGCGCATTATGATAAATAAATGAAATAGGCCGCGTGGCTGGGGTTTGATCTGGAGGCGGCATGGAAAATCTACCTAGTGAGCTAACGGTAATGAATAGCTTAAGCTTACTATCACGACAACAGCTTGAACAATAGGGTTTATTTTACTACTACCCTATAACGGGGCTTAATTCCTAAAAGTCAGGTCATGGATGACCTTTTCATAGGTTTATTAGGACGCGGTGATAAAACAGAACTAATACTTGCACCAGCCCTATAGTTCAAAACGCCTTAGCTGTACCCGTCTGGGCAATAATGCCCCTGCATGGTGGGGTCTATCTAACGGCATATCTTGGTAGCAAAAATATTCTGGGACGCGTCGTCCAGTCAGGGCATACGCTGTCTTAACAGGTGGCATAACCTCGCCCCACAGTAATTCGCCCTGTGGATCAACAAACGGCACCTCACCTTCAACAAGTTGTTCAGCTTCATCTAACCAGGTGAGGCGTTCGATTACCGTGGGGACAAAACGCAGCGTATCATTTACGCCATAAGTAAAGGTAATACTGAAAGGTTCGGTACGGTCTAAGCAGCTTACCCGATCATAGTATCCTATCTCATATAACGCAGAATCAGCGGGAATGCTTAGGGCTATATCGCCCTCATCCCATAAGCCAAAGGCGGCCTGCCGTTTGGCTTGTGCATGAGTGATGACACCTGCTACACCCGTTATGCCCTCATCCCAAAACCTTCCACGCCCAAAACACTGAGGACAATTTATTTTTGGCTGCCCAGAGTGACTGGTTAGGCATGGGCACGCATACGCTTTGCGCCACAAAAATTGCTGCCCCAGCTGTTGTAAAAAGCTATTAAAGGCAAGTTGATTAAGCTGCACCACGTTATAAACTCTCCATTAGCAATCCAGTTAATTGTTGCTTTAAGTTATCTAAGCGGTCATTAAGTTGCTTTTGCATAGCTTCAATACTAACCGTTATTGACTGGCTTAAACCATCCACTGAGATAGTGCTTGCTTGGGGTAGCATAGCATTTTGCAAGAGCCGCATAATTGCCATGCGTTGCACACACCCAAGCACATCTGCATAGCCGCCACTACTGCAATCCAGCCCCGCACGATAGCGCACACGCAGTGCGTTGGGCATACTGACCCCAAAACTGCCAAACCGTGCCATAAATAATGCCAAGGTTGAGCCGCCTGCTGCCGCCGTAGGCACGATAGTAATCTGCCCATATTTATGATTAATGCTTAGCCATGCTAAGGGAATAGGCACGGGCTGCATAGATAATGAAGGCAACACCAAGGTGATATGGTGCACGGCGATAATAGGTTTGTGTGACACACTTAAGAACCCCCAGTGCTCGGGGGTAAAAAACTGCGGCGTCAAGGCATAACCAGGCTCAAGGCAATAAGGCGTGTCGCCTAAGTCAATTAATTCTTGCTCGGTAGGCGGCTCGGTAAATATTTCAAGTGGCTCTAGGCTAAGGCCTAGACGACGCGAAACCTCTTGTATGGCTTCTTGCAGGGTTTGCCATAATAGCTCATCAGTGACAGCGGAAAGTTGCGGATAAGTCATCGCGGCTAACGCCAATTGCCCAGACCGCATAGTTTCAATAGTGGTATAACGGTCAAATAAGCTCATAGTAGGACACGTAAAGAGTAAGAAGAGAACAGACCGCGTTATACCGGTGCAGAAAAACCAAAACTGAAGGCAGGAACGATCAAGCTTGCCCCTATAGTAATCGATTGCCCAGAAGTCTCCTGAGTGTACATAAGTACCTGAGGACTATTGGCCACACTATGATCTGTAATAACAATATAGAGTGCTGTGCCCGCAGTGGAGCCTATTAAGGCCGTGAACGTTTTTGACACAACAGTCACTTGCCAGCCGCCCGAGCCATCTGATTTCAAAGTGACTTCCTGAATAGTAAGAGTTGCTGAAGCCACAAGAGTAGCAGCTGCATTTATATTACCAGATGTAGGCACTGCACTCATTAAGCGGTATTGAAGCCCACCATTGTTTTCAAATTTGCCTAAACCATTCTTGTAAACATCGTCATGTAAAAATTTTGCTATTGTTGCCATCTTTTTTTCTCCTAAAGAATATGTGTTAATGCTTAAGCATTAGGTTTTTTACTGCCGTGTTAAAGTGATAATCCCAAGAAAATAACCACTTCTGGCATTAGGGCAGTGCTGCCAGACGGAAGAAGTACCTTAGTCACAATAGAGGCATAAGCAACAACCTTAGCATTCTGTGTAAAGGCAACGTATAGCGTGGTGTTTTTGGGTACTGCCCTAAGCACAGAAACAAATTGCTGAGGGAAGGCAATGGATGCCCCCTTCATCCCCCCAATAAAAACAATTGTATAGTTCGTGGTATTAATGTTTATTGGCGCACACAGCTTAGCATACATCATCTCTGCAATGGTTGCCCCCTCTGGGTTACGTAACGTCACCCTACAGACAAAATCTTGGTCTATAAAGCGTGACAAACCCATTTTATAAACCTCGTCATGTAAATATACAGCCATTTTTTACCCCTAAAAAAGTAATCGTGTTACGCCTATGTGCCGGGTTTTTTTACGCTGTGTTAGGGCACTTGGAAGCAGCACAGAAGGCAGCCTATAGGTACTTACCCACGGTGCTTGACAATACGCCCGTGCCCACATTGGCTCGATAACCATTGCCATCAACGTATTGTTAGTAATGGTTATCGGTCTAATAAACCCCCTCGCTAAAGCAGGGTTTAAGGAAAAACTTAACCCAGTGGGAGCGATGACCTTAAGTTGAGGGCTATCACAGTACGCCTCGCTTATTAGCGGATCAATCGACAATGTTTCTACTTCAACAACAACCACGCCTAATTTTTTTGGTTTAACAAACCCCCTCGCTAAAGCAGGGTTTAAGGAAAAACTTAAGCTAATGGGAGCGATGGCATTAAGTTGAGGGCTATCACAATACGCCTGTGCCGACAGCCTATCGATAAGCAAAACAGATCTACTCGCAAGGGTGACACGATTAATAAACCCACTCGCTAAAGCAACAGAACTACTCGGCCTTGCACTGCTTGGGCTAAGTATTAATGGGATTACTTTGCCCACCTTAAGTTCAGGGCTATCACAGTGCGCATTGCTTATTAGCTTAGCAAGCAACAACTTCCCTTCAGTGGATAGAATCGCCTTAGTAATAAACCCCTTAGCCATAGACGCAGTAAGCGTTAACGTAACGGGTATCGTTACTTTATTTAACTTAACTTCCAAAAGCTTGGCACTCGCCGTCCATGACGCAAGGTCTAACTGCGTATAATAAACAACAGTTAGCGCAACGGCCTCCATGCGAAGATAAGTATTAATAGATAGTTGATAAGCCATTTTTTTTTAAAATAAATAGATAGCTTCGCCAACCCATGGCGAGGGAACAATACCGGCTGCCCAAAAAGAATTAACGCTTAAAACACTGAGTTTCTTATTAGCCCCAACCAGTTGAATACTTACGCCGTTAATTTTTGTTAGCGCAAGGCAATGCCCTGTGCTAAGCAGCGTGTCATAATGGTACTTGCCCGGTTCTTGTGGCGTATGATCAGTGACGAGCACCTGCGGTGCTTGGCTATAGCCTATTGCCAAGCACCGGGGGGCTGATAAAAGTATGTCATAACGCCAATAGCCACGCCCACCCGTTTCAGGCACCGTAATAATGGGTGCTTTATACGACGCATCAAGCGCAACAATGGTGATTGATTTTTCATTAATTAAATCAAAATTAACCGCTTTAGTCAGCTCACCACTAAAAGCAACCAAGCCAGAATCGGGCGTATTCCCAACCTCTTCAATATTGGCGATAAACGTAGGCACAATGCTCAGTTTATCGTCAAGGCTTAAAAAGGT
>QYQN01000007.1 GCA_007280895.1 Methylococcaceae bacterium | reverse complement strand
ACCATTAGGTGCTCTTTCGCCTAATTCTTTATAGTCAAACATTAATTCGGCTAATACTTCAGTACCACTCATTAAGCCAAATAAATTATCGTTTAAGCTCCAATCAAAACCAGCGCCAAAATACCATGCGTCTTGACCGCCGATAGCACCGTTAAGAGCGCCACCTGATTCACCGCCAGCCGCTGTAGGATCTACAGTGCCACCGCGTTTGCTGTCTGCGTAACCAAAACCGCCACGGAAGAACACCATATTGTTTTTTTCACCCGATGCAGTAGGTTCAGATTTAACCGAAGCCATCCATTGATCAAGCTCTTGAACTTTTGCAGCATCCGCATTGTTCATAGAAGAACGGTTTGCTTCAGCGCGTAAGCTTTGTAATTCATATTGCATGGTTTGTAATTGCGCTTCTAAAGCTTCAACTCTGCTGTTAGCAGATTCTGCTAAGCGTTCTGCAGCACTTGAATTATATGCAACACTTGCGTGTTTTTTTGCTTTAGGATGAGCCATTGCTTGTGGAGCCAGTACAACTGCTGAAACTGAAAAAATGGCTGTACTGATGGCTAAGGCTAATGTAGTTTTATTCATCATCGTGTTACCCTTTAGTTGTGGTTTTGGGTAGTAAATGAAAACTCTACGTTTCTAAAATAGCAACAATCTTAATAAGATAGTTAAAAAATTCTGTTTAGAACGGTGTCGTTTTGATTTACTGCTTTGTTTATTTATATTGTTTTTATACAACAAAACGCGTCTTGCGCGTGGAATAATAGCAGTAAAGATAGTTGCCGACAACTTTTTATCTGTGCTGATAAATGTAATAATTATTTATTTATCAATAACTAAGCTATATTTTTTAAAATTGTATGTATAAAACAACAGTTTATTTTGTAATGTTTTTATTTTGCCCACACAAAAAATTACTTGGTATTTTAAAAAAATCTATCAAGACTGTTTCTAATTTTGCGTTGGTGAGCATTGATTATTCATCTTTGAGATGATTCCCTTGATTGATCATTTTTTTATATTCACACTCTATTCATGACAACAGTTCCAGACATCACAATTATAGGTGGCGGCATTATCGGTATGTTGACCGCGCGGGAGTTTCACAGTGCAGGGGCACAGGTTGTTTTGTTAGAAAAACAACAGGTGGGGCAGGAATCTTCGTGGGCAGGTGGAGGTATCTTAATGCCGTTGTACCCTTGGCGACAAGAGGCTGCAATCAGTGTGCTGGTAAAGCAAAGTTTAGCATTGTATCCAAGCTTAGCCCTGGCCTTGCATACGGCAACAGAAATAGATCCTGAATGGAATCCCTGTGGCTTGCTGCTAACTCAAAATCCAGATTATGAGTTAGCACAGGCGTGGTGCGAGATGTATCAAATGCCTTATCAAGCAGCTGATGAAGCGTCGCTCGCATCATTACCCACAGCAACAGTGTTAAATCAACCTTTATGGATGCCGACCGTCGCACAGATTCGTAATCCACGTTTAGTGAAATCATTGCGGCAAGATCTTCTTAACAAAGGTGTTCGTATTATTGAGCACTGTGACTTATACGAGGTAATAACAACGCAGCAGCAGGTGCAGTTACTGATAACTTCAAAAGGCAATTTTGCAGTGAAGGAGGTGATCATCACTGCAGGTGCATGGACGCAAAAATTGTTACACACGGTGTTGCCACGTGCGCAAGTGCACCCTATTATTCAGCCAGTTAAAGGACAAATGCTGTTATTTGACGCTAAACCAGACACCTTAACGAAAATAATATTGGCAGGTGAGCATTATTTAATTCCTCGACGTGACGGTAAAATTCTTGCTGGCAGCACGGTTGAGCATCATGGTTT
Organism: Methylococcaceae bacterium; assembly: GCA_007280895.1. Lineage (GTDB taxonomy): Bacteria > Pseudomonadota > Gammaproteobacteria > Methylococcales > Methylomonadaceae > Methylovulum. The sequence continues at coordinate 26,286 of QYQN01000007.1, read as the reverse complement.
TGAGAAATACACCACCGATGCTGCCAAACAAACTTTATACAATTTTGCGCTAAATCTGTTGCCTGAACTTTGCCATTATCCAGTGCTTAGTCAGTGGGCGGGTTTGCGTCCTGGCACCAACACCGGTGTGCCTTACATAGGTCGGCACCCTGAGTTTAGTAATTTAAGTATTAACGCGGGTCATTTTAGAAATGGCTTAGTGATGGGGCCAGCTTCTGCTCAATTACTGTGTGCCATACTCAGCAATCAACTCACGCTAATTAACCCTGAACCTTATCAAATAACATCTCAACGCTGCTTATGATGACTCTTTACCCTTATTTACGTCCGTTATTATTTTCACTAGATCCAGAAATAGCCCATGAGCTGACCTTGAAAGGTTTGGCGGCATTGCAAGGCATAAATGGTCTCGTTAATGGCAAACGCCCACTGCAACCGAAGGCTAAACCAATAAGTGTGATGGGATTAGATTTTGCTAATCCCGTGGGTTTGGCGGCAGGCTTAGATAAAAACGGCGATTACATTGATGCCTTGGCAAGTTTAGGCTTTGGTTTTCTTGAGATTGGCACGGTGACACCACGCCCACAACCTGGCAATCCAAAGCCACGTTTATTTCGACTACCCGAACATCAAGCAATTATTAATCGTATGGGCTTTAATAATTTAGGCGTGGATCATCTGCTTGAGCAAGTGAAATCTAGTCAGTATCAAGGTATTCTTGGTATTAATTTGGGTAAGAATGCAGACACGCCCTTAGCGCAGGCAGCCGACGATTATGTGCTGGGCTTACAAAAAGTGTATCCATTGGCTAGTTATGTCACGCTTAATATTTCCTCGCCCAACACAAAAAATTTACGGCAATTACAGCAGGGTGACGAGATAAAACAGTTGTTGGAACGCTTAAAAACAGAGCAATTACGTTTGCAACAAGAGCATGGTCGTTATGTACCCTTAGTGCTAAAAATTGCGCCTGATTTAAGTCTGGAAGAGGTGATTCATATTGGACATTTATTACTAGAGTTTGCAGTCGACGGTGTAATCGCTACCAATACGACGTTGGCTCGTGAGTCTATCGCCACGCATCCATTAGCACACGAAGCAGGTGGATTAAGTGGTGCGCCGGTGAAGCAACGCGCTACCTGGGTGGTACAGCAATTAGCTGCGGTGCTGCAAGGGAAAATTCCTATTATCGCTGCTGGAGGAATTATGACGCTTGAGGATGCCCACGAAAAAATAGCCGCAGGTGCCAGCCTCGTGCAAATTTACAGTGGTTTGATTTATCAAGGTCCTGGCTTGGTCACTGCACTGGTTAATGGACTTAAGTGAGCTTATGGGGTTATTTTTCAGGGGAAGTCAGTTTGCCAATGCGAATTTTTATCTTTGGATTGAGATCTAAGTTATATTTGAGTTTGGTGATGCCTTGCAGAATTTTTTCTGTCACGATACAGTTTTTAATATAGGCTTTGCCATTAAAGTACACACCCTCCACTTCCATGCCAACTTTAAGTTCAGACCAGCTGATTTCTAAAACGGGGCGCGAAACATCTGGGTGATGAGGATTTTCCGTAATCACAGAGCTGGTTTTCCATGATTTATCAAGAGCTAGTGGGTCAATCTCAAAGTCTTTTTCAGGTTCAGTTTCTTTAAGAACCTTAATAAAAGCATTAATAACGTTTGGATCGTAGTGGTTTTCTTTTCTGATATTAAGCCAACTTAGTGCGGCGCCAACGGTCATTTGTGTGCCAGTAAGCGAGCCATCAAGACAGGCGACATAATCACTGATAACTTTTAATATTCGTGAGCCTAAAGGAATATTATGATGTTTTAACGCATCTGGGTAACCTAAACCGTCGTATTGTTCATGTTGATGCCTAATTAATACTGACGCGGGATATAATTGTTGTAAATCTTTAAGCAAGGCTTCGCCTTCAATGGTATGCAGTAGGTATTCTTTTTTTTGTTGTGTGCTTAGTGCATAAAAGGGCTTTGCTAAAAGTTGATCGGGTAAACTCATTTTGCCTATTTGTTTTAGCATGCCCGCGTAGAGAAGGTTTTTTAATTCATCAACCGCGACACCTAATTCGCGACCGATTTGAACAGCTTTTTCAGCGATGTATTTTGATTGTCCACTTTTAATGCCAGGGCGCATTTCAATAATCTTTGCAAAGGCAAGCACTGTGTCAGCGTATTGTTTTTCTAAGAGCTTATGTGCACTATCCAGTTGATTTAGCGTGGTTTTTAGCTGGGCAGTGCGGGCATGAATTTTTTCTTCCAAATTAGTATTCAGGTCTTTTAATTCAGCATTTTGTTGATTGATTATAATAAATAACTGCTGACGCTCTTCGCGTAAGTGTTTTTGTTCGATGGCATTGGCAAGCTGAATTTTTAACTCGTTGTCTTCCCAGGGTTTGCTCAGGTAGCTGTAGATTTTACCTTTATTAACCGCCGCAATAGTCGACTGAATATCGGAATACCCTGTTAATAAAATACGAATAATATCAGGTGCTTCATTGGCAATGTGTTCTAAAAATTCAGCTCCATCCATGTGTGGCATGCGCATATCAGAGACAATGACATCAATTCGATGCTCCTTAACAATAGCTAAGCCAGCCAGCCCACTTTCTGCTGTGTACACATCATAATTTACACTACGAAATAAGCGTTGTAGCGATTTTAAAATATTGGGTTCATCATCTACAAATAAGATGGCGGGTGTTTTTGTTATGGGTTGAAACGACGCTTTGTTCATAGAATTCGCTAGAGTTGCTTTAGTTTCCTTTGCCGAGGCGCAGCCTTGTGTCAGTGCTTAATAACAGCGTGTTATCAATGCAAGCCACAAGGCATTATCCCTTCAATTTTTTTAATTTCAAATCTCAGAATAGCTGCGTAATATCAGTTGTTAATTCTGCCTATCGGTAGACAGAGGGTCTTGATGTTTAGTAAGTCCTAATGATTCTGCAAGCATTAAAATTACTCCGATGGTAATGGCAGCATCGGCAATATTAAACGCAGGCCAATGCCATGTGTTATAAAAAATATCTAAGAAGTCAATTACATAGCCATAAGCTAAGCGGTCTATAAGATTGCCAATAGCGCCACCTAAAACCAGCGATAAGGCGACGGCCAAGAGTGTTTCGTGCTTTTGTAAACGTCTCATCCAGATAACAATGCTCACACTGATGCTTAATGCTAAGGCGGCAAAAAACCAGCGTTGCCAGCCGCCTGCTTCACTTAAAAAGCTAAATGCGGCGCCAGTGTTGCGCACATAAGTAAGATTAAATGAAGGCAAAATGACAATTGAGCTATATAACGGCATCGTGGCATCAATAGTTAATTTACTAGCTTGATCTAAAATTAAGATGAATAGAGATAAACTTAGCCATTTAAGCATAATGCCTCACTTCACCTGCGCCCGTGATATTTTCTAAGCAGCGTCCACAAAGTTCGGGGTGGTCTTCATGATGCCCCACATCGTCACGTTGGTGCCAGCAACGGATACATTTAGTGTGTGTTGAGGGACTTACTTTAATATGCAGACCTTCAAACTCGGTTGCAATGGCGTCTTCTGGGCAGTTTTGTTGGGCATATAAACTGGCGCTGGAGGTAATGAAAATAAAGTGCAGTTCGCTGGCAATTAACGAAAGCAGCGCATAATGTTCAGGCGAGCAATACAGGGCAATTTCTGCATTAAGCGATGCACCAATTTCGCCTCGAGTACGAGATTTTTCTAATTCTTTGCTGACTTCAGTACGAATTGCCATGATCTGTAGCCAAAAAGCATGGTCAAAGGGGGTGTCGTCAGATAAAGGAAACAAGCCGTCATACCATGTACTTAAGAATACTGAAGTCTGACGTTCACCAGGTAAATACTCCCAAATTTCATCAGCAGTGTAGCTAAGAATAGGAGCTAGCCAACGGGTTAATGCTTCAATCACATGATACATTGCTGTTTGTGCAGAGCGTTGCGCTAAGCTATCCGTTTTAGCGGTGTATTGACGATCTTTCACAATATCTAAATAAAAACCACCTAAATCAAGTACGCAGAAATGATGAATTTTTTGATAAATAGTTTGAAATTGATAGGCGTCATAGCCAGACTTTATTTCTTCTTGTAAGTGATACGCACGATCAACTAACCACCTATCTATTGCTACTAATTCATCAGGCGGAACTAATTGGGAAGGGTCAAAGCCATTGAGGTTGGCGAGCAGAAAACGTGCGGTGTTTCTTAAACGGCGATAGCCATCTGAGGTGCGTTCTAAAATTTCATCAGACACCCGCATTTCACCTCGGTAATCAGTGGCTGCAATCCATAAACGCAAGACATCGGCGCCTAAATTTTTCATAACTGACTGGGGTGGAATAACATTGCCTTTAGATTTAGACATTTTTTCGCCTTTGGCATCCACTGTAAAACCATGCGTTAACACGGCTTTATAAGGTGCATGACCGTGCATGGCAACACTGGTCAGCAAAGAAGATTGAAACCAACCGCGATGTTGGTCAGAGCCTTCTAAATATAAATCAGCTGGAAACTGTAACGCTGGGTTGCGTGCTAACACCGCAGCATGAGTCACACCAGAATCAAACCAAACGTCTAAGGTGTCTGTGCTTTTGTCGTAGTGGATGGCATCATCGCCAAGCAATTCTTCTGTACTGCATTCAAACCACGCTTCAATACCTTGTTGTTCAATACGTTGGGCAATTTTTTCGATTAATTCAGGCGTGTTTGGATGAACTGCCCCCGTTTCTTTGTGGACAAATAAGGTGATGGGTACGCCCCAGGTACGTTGTCTGGAAATGCACCAATCAGGACGGTTAGTAATCATGCTTTCAATACGCGCTTGTCCCCATTCAGGAATCCACTGTACTTTTTTAATTTCCTCAAGTGCATCATCACGTAAATGATGTTGCGTCATGGCAATAAACCATTGGGGCGTTGCACGAAAGATAATCGGCGTATGGTGACGCCAGCAATGCGGGTAACTGTGTAAAAAAGCTTGATGATGCAATAACTTACCGCGTTCTTTTAAAACTTCAATGACTTGGGCGTTGGCATTGAAGACATGCTGGCCGGCAAATAATTCCGTGCTGGCTAAGAAGACGCCATCGCCGCCTACTGGGTTATCAATGGGCAGATTATATTTACGTCCAACCACATAGTCATCTTGACCATGTCCTGGGGCTGTATGGACTGCGCCAGTACCCGCTTCAACGGTGACATGTTCACCTAAAATAATGGGTACTTGACGTGCATAAAAAGGGTGTTGGAGTAATTGCAAGGCAACCTCTGCACCTTTGCAATAGGCGATGACATGATAATTATCGATGCCATAACGTAGCATAGTGGCTTTTAATAAAGCGTCTGCAACCATTAAGCGTTCATACATGCCCTCTTTTTCACATTGTACAATTGAATAGTCAATTTCTGCATGTAAGGCAACGGCTTGGTTGGCAGGCAAGGTCCACGGCGTGGTTGTCCAAATCACTACCGAAAGTGGCCCGCGTCCTTCCTGTTCTGGGAGGTGATGACAATGTTGCAAAAAACCTTCGCTATCTACCACAGTGAAACGCACATCAATAGCAGGGGAGTGTTTGTCCTCATATTCTACTTCTGCTTCGGCCAGTGCTGAGCCGCAATCTGTACACCAATGCACAGGTTTTGCCCCTTTACTAATATGCTGATTTTGGCTGATTTTACCTAAGGCGCGGACCGTATCGGCTTCAAAGGAATACGCCATAGTTAAGTAAGGGTTGGCCCAGTCGCCCAATACACCTAAGCGCACAAAGGCTTCTTTTTGTAAGTGCACTTGTTTTTGAGCGTAGTCACGGCAGGCTTTACGAAACTCTGCATGGGAGACTTTACCGCCCGCTTTGCCGATTTTTTTTTCTACCATTAATTCAATGGGTAAACCGTGGCAATCCCAGCCTGGTACATAAGGTGCGTTAAAACCACTTAAGGTTTTCGCTTTAATGATAATGTCTTTTAAGACTTTATTGACTGCATGACCAATATGAATCTCACCATTGGCATACGGTGGGCCGTCATGCAAAATGAAAGTTGGGTGATCTTGGTGAGCTTCTCTTAGTTGTTTGTATAAATCAATCTCTTGCCATTTTTTAAGACGTTCAGGTTCACGCTGAGCTAAATTACCTTTCATTGGAAAGGCGGTGTTGGGTAAATTTAGGGTTTTTTTATAATCCATTTTTATAGGCTCTGTTGGAGAAGTGTAGGTACAGCAAAAAAATAACAGAAGTGAGCTAACTTTGGCATCAAAACGTGTTGGCTTGGTGACAACTCACCACGATAAGTGTTTGGTGAAGGAGTGCTTAAGCGTGGGCACTCACGTTCAAATAATTTACGATGACGGTTTAGGGTAACAGGATAGAGGGGTGGCAAAAACCGTTTTTGCCGTAAGTATATCGCATTCAATTTGCTGTTTAAGGTCTTCCATGGAATTAAAACACAATTCATCTCTGATTTTTTCTTTAAAATGAATTTCAACATAATGACCATAGATGTCCTTATTAAAATTAAATAAATGTGTTTCTACGATGACTTTGGTTCCACCGGAAAAGGTGGGACGAGTGCCTACATTGGCAATGCCTTGATAAACTTGTTCATCAATACCCGTGATTAATACCGCAAATACGCCACTTACCGGTGTGTTTTTTCGTGCCATCATAATATTGGCCGTGGGGAAACCCATTAATCGCCCACGCTTATAGCCATGTGCTACGCGTCCACAAATAGAATAACAACGACCTAATAAGCGTTCGGCTTGGGCTAAATCACCGGTGCGTAACGCATCACGAATCAGTGTGCTGCTGACGCGTAGTCCTAGGGTTTCAAATGAGCCCGTGTCTTCAACAGTAAAATTATGAATTTTTCCTTGCTCAGTTAGTAGTGCAAAATTACCTTGTCTGGCCTTACCAAAATGGAAATCATCACCAATGACTAGATGTTTAAGATTGAGTTTTTTTAGCAAAATTTCATCAATAAATTGCTCAGCCTGATAATTGGCAAAGTGGCGATTAAAGCGCACGATAATGACTTGATCAATGGGCAACGTAGCAAATTTGAGGATTTTTTCACGCAGACGCATTAGTCGTGGTGGTTCGTTATCTTTTAAAAAGTACTCTAAAGGCTGAGGTTCAAAAATCATGATGACAACCGGTAATGTTAACTGTTGCCCACGTTCGACTACTTTTTTAATAACGGCTTTGTGACCTAAATGTACCCCATCAAAATTGCCAATACTTAACACACAGCCTTGGGGGTAGGGTTTTAAATGCGCTAAGCCTCGGGTAATTTGCATGAGTAGGTACTAGAAAAAAATAATTATTTTAGCACGCACTGGCGTGCTCTGATATGGACTTACATGCTTTAGTGAGAGCGTTAACAAGCTTAGGTGTGTGCATTTTATTCTTCTCGTAAGGTCTGTAAGGGCGCTTTGTTAAGCAAGGTATGTAAGCTAATATTACCTAAAACCGTGATAAATATGACCGAAAAACAAGGTGTTATTATGCATAAAAACCAGTTTGGGTGATAGTCAATGGTGAACGTGTAGCGATATAACAGGCTTAAAAGTAGGTTTGACACGGCTACAGCTAGGAGTCCTGACAGTGCGCCTAAACAAGAAAACTCAATATTTTGCATGTGTTTAAGCAGGTGACTGTCCGCCCCAAAAACACGTAATAAGGCGGTTTCATACTGTCGCGTGCGAAGACGAACGCTAAGTGCCGCAAGAAATAAGCAGATTGCTGCAAACCAAGCAAAGTAGAGAATGAAATCAACAATGTAACTAAGCGCGTCAAGAATTGTTTTGATTTGTTTAAGTAATTGATCAATCTCAATTAAATTTACGTTTGGCAGCTGTTTTATTAGGCTAGTAAGGGACGTTTTTTGATGTTCCGCCACATAAAAGCTGGTGAGATAGGTGCTTGGAAAAGCATTTAAGGTTCCTGGTGAAAATAACATATAAAAATTGGGCTTCATGTTATTCCAGTTTAACGCACGTAAACTACTGACGCGGGCAGTAAAGCGTTGTTGAGTTACCGAGAACGTCAGTATATCGCCAAGCTTAATGTCTAAATTGGCAGCGAGTTTTTTTTCTACAGAAACCAGCCCAGCCGCCTCCGGCGCTGACCACCACGTGCCTGCGCTTAACAGGTTATCGTCAGGTAAATCGTGGCTCCACGTTAAACTTAATTCACGATGCTTAGCATTTTCTTCTAGGTTATTTTTGGGAGCAAGACGCGTGAGTGGCTGATCATTAATTGCAATTAAGCGACCTCTAACAATCGGATACACGGCATTGCCGATAACTTCCTCATTGTGCAGCCACGCTTCATAAACGGGCAGTTGCGTTGGAAAAATATTCATTGCGAAATGATTGGCGGCGTGAGTAGGTAATTGTTGCTGCCATTCCGTTAGCAAATCATTTCGTAAACTCACGCTTAAATTTAAGGTGATTAATAAGCTTGTAAACGCAAGCAGTTGCCCAATGGTAAGGGCTGGATAGTGGGTTAAATGCTGTAAGCCTAAGCGATAAGCCAGGCTTAGTTTGGGTAAAAAATGGCGTAGTTGTATTAAGAGTAGCCACAGCAGTGCGGCAAAAATTAAGGTAGATAATAGCCCTATGCCTAGCAGTATGGCGGTGAGCGCTAGGTTGTGAGAGCTTTGCCACAAGAGGCTTGCCATGAGAGTTAATGCTAAGGCATAACTCAGCCAAGCTGTTGTGGGCAAGGGGGCGAGTTCGTGGCGGAAAATGCCTAAGGCAGAGACGTGTTTTAATTGCAATAACGGTGGCAAGGCACAGCTTAGTAATAAGCTTAGACCAAGAATAAAGCCAGAACTAAAAGATAACCACGAAGGAGACACCAGGTCAGTGCTTAAATACTGACTTAACAAGGGGCTCATGAGCTGTTGTAATAATGCCCCCACGGCCGTGCCGATAAAGCTGGTTAGCATTCCTAGCAGGCAAAACTGCATAAGGAAGAGGCAAAATAGTTCGTGTTGAGAACAGCCTAAGCAGCGCAGTAAGGCGGTATGTGGCCGATGGCGTTCATGGTAACGTTGCGTGGCTAAAGCAATGGCGGCGGCAGAAATAATAAGGATTAATAAGCTAGCGAGTTGCAAATAATCGTGTGCTTTATCTAAGGCATTAGCAATTTCAGGGCGACTGTCATGTGCATTGATTATTTTTTGGTCAGGCTGTAGTTGTGGCAACAGCCATTGATTAAACAGCTGAAGTGCGTCTTGTTTGCCGCTAAAGTAATAGGTGTAATGAAGATGGCTGCCTGGTTGTACGCTATGGGTGGCATTGAGATCTTGTTCGTTAATCAGCACGCGCGGGGCAAAGCGAAAAAAATTGCCTTGCCTATCAGGTTCGTTGGTGAATATTTTCTCAAGGATAAACACTTTATCGCCAATGGTGACAGACGCACCTAAGGATAGTTTTAAAGTGTTAAGCACACGCTGATCAACCCATGCCATACCTGCTTGTGGGCCTTGATATTGAGTGATTTCTTGACCATGAGCCGAAGTTTTTAGTGCGCCTTTTAGTGGGTAGTGTTGGCTGACGGCTTTAACGCTGGTCAGTAATAATTCCTCATGCTCCATTAAGACACTTGAAAACTCAATTGCTTGGGCAGTATTCAGGGCGTGAGACTGAGCGTATTCCAGCCAAGTTGGTGCAAGGGCTGAACTGCTGCTAATGGCTAAATCAGCAGCGATTAATTCAGCCGCATTGTTTTGAAAGCTTTGTTGTAGTCGGTCGGTGCATAAGCTAATAGCCGTGGAGCTGCTAATCGCAATCAGTAAGGCACTGATTAGTAAGTTGAGTTCGCCTGCGCGCAGGTCGCGCCATACCATTAGCCAGCTTAAACGCCAGTAATTCATAGACATTTCCCCGCTGATAAGGTTAGGGTTCGTTGACAGCGTGCCGATAATTGGCGATCGTGAGTGACTAAAATTAAGGTCGTGTGGTGAGTTTGATTTAAGTCAAATAAGAGATCAATAATCTGCGCACCCGTTGTGCTATCTAAGTTGCCCGTGGGTTCATCGGCAAATAAAATTTTTGGTTGGCCAACAAATGCGCGGGCAATGGCTACGCGCTGTTGCTCACCTCCAGATAAGTGTTTGGGAGTATGCTGTATGCGTGCACTAAGTCCTACGCGGTCAAGCAGTGCTAGTGCGATAGCTTTTGCTTGTTTTACACCCGTTAGTTCAAGGGGAAGCATGACATTTTCTAAGGCCGTTAAGTTGGGTAATAAGTGAAACGATTGGAACACAAAGCCAATAGTTGTCGTGCGTAGTTTGGCGCGTTGGTCTTCGGTCATGGTCGTTAAATGCTGACCAGCAATAATAATTTGACCATAGGTTGCGGTATCTAAGCCAGCCAGTAACGCCAACAGTGTTGATTTGCCTGAGCCAGAAGCGCCAACAATAGCAATGCTTTCACCGGCAGCAATGGTTAAACTGATGGCCTCAAGAATAATCAGCTCACCCTGTGGAGTCTGTACTGTTTTAGTTAGATTATCCGTTACAATGATGTTTTTAGTGTGAGTGGAATCGGTGCTTATCATGATTAATATTTTCTTTGCAGTAGTTGTAATGTCGGTGTCATCAGTTGCCATGGCACAACCCACTTCGGGTATTGTTGTTTTAGGTGACAGTATAAGTGCCGCTTATGGCATGGAAACGCAGCAAGGTTGGGTAAGTTTATTTGCCGAAATGATAAAACAACATCAGCTGGCAATACCTGTTAGTAATGAAAGCATTAGTGGTGAAACCAGTAGCGGTGGTTTACAACGAATTGATGCCATTTTGAGTACCCAAAAGCCGGCATGGGTGATGCTTGAACTGGGTGCTAACGATGGCTTACAGGGCGTATCGCCAAGCTTATTAAAAAATAATTTAACACAAATTATTCAGCGCAGCCAACAAGCAGGTGCCAAGGTCATGCTCTTGGGAATGAAGATACCGCCTAATTATGGTCAGCGTTATATTGATACTTTTTATAACATTTATCCTGAATTAGCCAATACTTTTGCCCTACCGTGGGTGCCTTTTTTATTGGCAGATGTTGCCTTATCTAAAGAATTGATGCAAGCAGATGGTTTGCATCCTAATGCACAGGCACAACCGATTATTGCAAAACAGGTCGCGTCTTATATGTTGCCTTTGTTAACTGCGCCCACCGTGCCAAAATAATGAGTGGTTGAGTGTCTGTCAATAAGTAAAAAGACGCAGGCAACAAAGCTTAATGGCTAATCAAAACAATGCAAAGCGAGCTAAATAACCAAAATGATCAGAAACGCGGGGATAAAAGTGGTCATTAAAAATACTGTCCATTTGGTTAATGCGCAGTGGATTGCCTTGTCGCTTAAAGATAAAGTCGATACGTTTGGGTGAACTATTTTTCCAGCCATCAATTTGTCCTTGATAACTGGGTTCAAAGAAACGCTGTGGGTGAAGTTCATAAAATTGATCAACATACTGACCCTGACCAACAATATGTTGATAAGCCTGCTCGCCAGCAGGAGCATTAAAATCGCCAAGCATTAGATCTGCCCGAACGCCAAAATGCAGGCGTGAATCAATTAATTGTTTAAGTTTGGCATATTCTTCAAAAAAACCATGATGCGCCCAACTGAGATGCACATTAGCAATATGCAGCAAGCCAAAGTTTGGCACCTGTACACAAGACACCGTGATATTACGAGAGAGGTAATTATCTTTGCGTTGATTTAACGAAACATACGCAGAATAATTATGCTGCATCGGATAGCGGCTTAATATTGCCGTGCCCTCGCGCCACCGATAAAACCCAATATGACTCCAATCTTGATGTAAATGGTACCAGTGTCCCCAATGCTGTAAGCGTTGACGAATACGATACGCCATGTTTGAGGGCGCTTCTCCGTAAGGTGTTGCAATGGGGTCGTGTAAATATTCCCCCACTTCTTGAAAACAAATAATATCAATATGCTGCTGTAAAATAGCTTCAGCGATGAGCGTGACTTCACGCTCATGGCAGTGCATCGTATCAAACGGACAAGAACGCGGATGCTGTTGATAGGTATGTAAATTTAACGTTAACAGCGAAATGTTCATAAATTTAGGGGAGGAGACTTTGTGCGAGCATGGTCTTCAGGGGATTAAAGCTTTTCCTGTGAATATCGCGGTGGCCAAAGCGTTTAATTTCAGCAAGATGCTGAGCTGTGCCATAGCCTTTGTGTTGCGAGAAAGAGAACTCAGGGTAATCGCGTTGGTAAGCGTGCATCATGTTATCGCGACTGACTTTGGCTAAAATAGAGGCGGCACTGATTGCAGCAATTTTACTATCGCCTTTCACAATCGCTTCAGCGGAAAGGGACAGGGCAGGGAGTTGATTGCCATCAATCAAGATGTGGTCGGGTACAATTGATAAGCCATAAATGGCGCGTTGCATGGCTAATAAGCTTGCTTGCAGAATGTTAAGGGTGTCAATTTCTTGTACAGAGGCCTCAGCAATACACCAGCTCAAGGCCTGTTGTTGAATTAACGCAAAGAGTGTATTGCGTTGGCGAGCGGTTAATTTTTTGGAATCTGCGAGTCCAGAAATAGGCGCCTGTGGGTTTAAGATCACCGCAGCCGCAACCACAGGACCTGCTAAGGGGCCGCGTCCTGCTTCATCAACGCCGGCTATTAACATTGCTTAGTGGGGTCTGCTCAACGCAGAATGCCGCGTGTCACATTGCGCAAAAAACTGACCATATCGGATAGCTCTTTACTGTCACCTGCTAAATCTTCCATTTGATCAATAGCATCTTCTAAACGTAAATTCATTTTATAAATGATTTTATAGGCTTTTCGGATGAGGCGAATATCTTCAGCAGAAATGCCATTACGTTCCATGCCTACAGAATTAATGCCATGAGGGCGTGTAGGTTTACCGCCAACCATAACAAAAGGCGGAATGTCTTGGGTAATTGCGCTGCCCATTGCCGCAAAACTGTATTGACCAATTTGGGTAAATTGATGTACTAAGGTAAAGCCACCTAAAATAGCGTGACTGTTTAGGCGGACGTGCCCGGCTAAGGACGCACCATTGGCCATGATGACATGGTCGCCAATAATGCAGTCATGGGCGACATGGGTATAGGCCATAAATAAATTATCACTGCCAATGTGCGTAACCGAATGATCTTGCACCGTGCCGCGATGGAGCGAACAATACTCGCGGATGATATTTCTATCGCCGATTTCAAGTCTAGTAATCTCAGCCGCATATTTTTTATCTTGCGGGTCTTCGCCTATCGAGGAAAACTGATAGATACGATTATGTTTGCCAATGGTGGTTGGCCCTTTGATAACCACGTGTGGAGCAATGATCGACCCTTCGCCAATGCTGACATGAGCGCCAATGACAGAATAGGCACCGATGGTCACGTTGTCACCAATTTGGGCGTTGGCATCGATGATTGCGTGGGCAGAGATCATCTTAATCTACCACGGCAGCACAACGAATTTCAGCACTGGCAACAAAATCACCATCTACTTCAGCGCGACATTCAAACGCCCAAATATTGCGTTTGCTTTTAACAAATTGCACCAGCAACATAAGTTGATCACCAGGTACCACGGGGCGTTTAAATTTTGCTTTATCAATGCCTACTAGATAATAAATCATGCTATCTAGTTCGTCGCCAGCCGTTTCAGACGCCAGTAAGCCAGTGGCTTGTGCTAAGGCTTCTAAGATAAGCACGCCAGGCATAATGGGTTTTTGTGGAAAATGCCCTTGAAAGAAAGGCTCGTTGTACGTTACGTTTTTTACGCCTACTAAACTAACCCCAGGAGTGCATTCAATCACTTTGTCAACAAGTAAAAAAGGGTAGCGGTGTGGTAAAAATTCTTGAATTTGCAAAATATCTAAAGTGATAGACATATTTAACTGACTGTATTAAAAGGTTAGAGTGTAGGCTTAGTGATGGAACCCATGAGTTATTCTGGTGTTGACATCAGTTTTTGTTGCACCTGTGAGGTTACATTGACTTTGTCGCTTGAATAAATAACACCATCATAAAGTAACAAATCAAAATGTTGTTCTTTAGCAATGGCGTTTGATGCTTCGATGATGCGACGTTGTAATTTACCTAATTCTTCGTTGCGACGAACATTAAAATCTTCGCCTAATTCTTGCTGCGAGCGTTTAAAGTCACGTTTTTTATTTAAAATATCTTTTTCAAGATTAGAGCGTTCCGCATCGCCTAAAATCGCGCCGTCTCGTGCCATACGTTCTTCTTTGCTGGTGATTTCTTTCTCTTGTGCCAATAATTGTTTTTGGCGTGGTGAGAATTCCAATTCCATACGTTTAGTTGCTTTTTCAGCTTGCGGTGCTTTTTCAAGAACCGTGCGCATATCAACAAATCCAATTTTTAATTCGGCAAAGCAACTAGTTGTTGATAGCAATAGTCCTATAAATAAAGCTATTTTTGTCTTCATGGTTAAATTAATCTCCAATTTATTAATAATGAGTAAAATTTTTAAACTGATCAAACGGTAAAATTATAGGGGATACGTGGTGCAATCTAAAGGACTTCTCAGAAATTTTGACCAAAGTTGAATTGAAATAATTGTTTTTGGTCTTTGCGACCAGTTCGGCTGACATCGTTGAAATCTGTGTAGGGGTATTCCGTTGAGTCAGCATTAAGTGGCACGGCAGCACTAACGGATAGTGCGCCAAAAGGCGAAAGCCATTCTCCAGAAATGCCAGCTGAATAGCGCATTTCGTTAACAGACAAGTTTTTACTTAACGAGCCAGCATCAAGAAACGTTCCTAAGCGCACAGATTTGGTTTCGGATAAAAAGGGTACAGGGAAAAACAATTCGGCGTTACCAATAATTTTACTGGCGCCGCCTAAAGGATAGAAGTTTGAATCGCGTGGTCCTAAGGTATTGTTTTTAAACCCTCGCACCGAGCCTGTGCCGCCCGCAAAGTAATTCTCAAAGAACGGTAAGTCTTGGGTCTCACCGTAGCCATCACCATACGCGGCTTCGCCTTGCAGTCTGAAGATAAAGTCTTTAGCAAGAGGGAAATACAGCTGATGTTTATAACTGACTTTATAATAATTTAAGTCACTGCCAGGCACCGTAATGGATCCTGACAAACGTTGTTGACCACCTTGGCTAGGAAAAACCTTTTTATTTAAGGTGTCATGCGTCCAGTTTAAGGTGGGGGAAATGGTTAAGAAACTAGTTCCATCCTCTTTAATGAACTCGCTGATTTGCGTGGAAGAAAATGGGGTTGTGCTTAAGTCTGTATGTTTGGCATCAATGCCAAAGCGAAATTGATCAAATTCATTTAAGGGGATACCAAAGTCCATGCCCGCATTGATTACGCTGGTTGAGTAATTGGCAATATTGATTTGTCCGGCATTTCGTTTGGTGTAGCCCATGTTGTAGCCCATGCTTACGCCGTTGCTGGTAAAGTAAGGATTGAACATGCCAAATTGGTAACTGGTTAAATAATCACTGTTATTAAAGCCTAAATTAATGCGCTTACCCGACCCAAAAACATTGTCTTGAGAGACGTTGGCATTAATGACAATCCCTTGCACTTGCGAAAATCCTACCCCAGCAGATAAATTCCCCGAGGCTTTTTCAACAATTGAATAATCCACATCGATTTGATCATTGGTGCCCACAACAGGTGGCGTTTCTATATTAACGGATTCAAAATAACCTAAGCGTTCAAGGCGTGTTTTGGAGCGTTCAATTTTGGAGCTTGAGGCCCAACTGGATTCCATTTGACGCATTTCACGGCGCAGCACTTCATCGCGAGTTTTAGTGTTGCCTTTAAAATTAATGTGATGCACATACGCACGTTTGCCTGGGTCAACAAAAAATGTCATATCAACGGTTTTTGTGGACTCATGAATTTCTGGCACCATGTTGACATTAGCAAAGGCATAGCCATCATCACCTAAGCGATCTGAAATGGCTTTAGAGGTTTGCGTAGCATTTTTTCTGGAAAAAATTTCGCCTGGTCCAACGCTAACAAGCTTGATTAATTCTTCAGGAGCAACAATTAAGTTACCCGATAATTTAACTTTATCGAGTGAGTAGACTTCGCCCTCTTTGATATTTATGGTGACATAAATATCTTTTTTATCGGGTGTGATAGCGACTTGCGTTGATTCAATGGCGAAGTTGATATAACCACGATCAAGATAATACGAGCGCAATGATTCTAAATCAGCGGAGAGTTTTTGTTTGGAATATTGGTCATCTTTGGTGTAGAACGAAAGCCAATTGGAGGTGCTTAGCTCAATGTTATCAAGTAAGGTTTTTTCATCAAAGACAGTGTTACCGACGACATTGATTTGTTTGATTTTTGAAACCTTACCTTCAGAAATCGTGATATTAATGCCCACACGATTACGTGTTAACGAAGACACATCGGTTTTTATTTTTAAGCCATATTTGCCGTGGCTTAAGTATTGACGATTAAGCTCTTGCTCTACTTTATCAAGGACTTGTCGATCGAAAGTTTTGCCTTCGGATAAGCCAATTTTATCCAAGGCTTTTTTTAAGTCTTCTTTGGTTAAGTCTTTATTTCCTTCAAACATGATTTTAGCGATAGAAGGACGCTCTTGAACGGTAAGAATTAACGTTGAGTCATGTTGCTCTAAAGAAATATCTTTAAAAAAACCTGTTTTAAAAAGGGCTCTGATAGCTGGGGCAACGTTTTCAGGTGCAAAAGACTCGCCAACGGTAATGGGCAGATAATTGTAGACCGTTCCTGCAGAAATGCGTTGTAAGCCTTTAATTTGAATATCATGGACGATAAACGTTTCACTTCCTTTAACTGCCTGTGAGCCAAGCAGGCACAGCAATAAACATTGAGATAGGGCTTTGGATTTCTTCATGAGTGAGCAGTTAAAAATAAAACATCAGAGGTTGGATGATAAATATAGATAATAAACGCTTACGATTATATCACAGTAAGTATTTTTGATTATTTGCCTATCAAAAACCTAGGGTAATAATCGTGTTATTTTAAGCGCTAGCGTGTGCCTGCTGGATTCAGTCTTTAGTTTAAGCGCGTGAGACGGGAAAAGCTAATACGTCATCAATGCAGTGCATGTTTGTTAGAACCATTAGGACGCGGTCAAGGCCAATAGCCATGCCTGAGCAGTCAGGCAAGCCTGCTGTGAGTGCTGCAAGGAAGCGTTCATCAAGGGCAAGCGTAGGTAAATTATACGTTTGTCGGTACTGTCTATCCTGTTCAAAGCGTTGACGTTGTTCATTCGCCTGCGTTAATTCAAAATAGCCGTTACCCAATTCAATGCCGTTGATAAAGAGTTCTACGCGTTCAGCACAGCGTGGCTCAGCGGGGTTGAGGCGCGCTAAGGCAGCTTGACATGCAGGGTAATCATAAACCATGCATAAGGCATGACTGCCTAAGTGAGGCTGCACCTTATGACTAAATATAAAATCCAGCCAAAGACTATGCGAGTGTTGGCAAAGAGAGATGGCTTCGGCTATTTTATGGCTACTTGCATAGTCGCAATAGCTTGCATAACAAAAGTGCAACGGGTCTAGTTGCGTGTAATGATAAAAAACGTCCTGATAACGTAGCCGTTGGCTAGGGTTAAGTGGCTGTAGGTGAAACATGTGTGCAAATAATTCGTCAACTTCATCCATAAGCATCGTGAGGTTAAAACCCACCCGATACCATTCAAGTAGTGTAAATTCAGGATTATGGAAACGACCTGATTCGTTGTTTCTAAACGCTTTGCACAGTTGATAAATATCACCACTGCCTGCGGCCACCAAACGTTTCATGGCGAACTCAGGTGAGGTTTGCAGGTATAACGTCGCCGGTGTGGACGGCGCGTTATACGTTGTAGTAAAAAAATCCAAATGGGGATCGGTTCCGCTACCATGACCAAGTAAGGGCGTTTCTACTTCTAACACCTGACGTTCGGCAAAAAATGCCCGTATCTGTTGAAAAAGCTGCGCTCTTTGATGTAATTGCGTGCTTGAACAGGCAGGTTGCCAAGAGTTAAGCACGTTTAGTCTTTTACCCGAGAAATGTATTCAGCGGTACGTGTGTCAACTTTAATAACTTCGTCCTGTTGCACAAATAAGGGCACGCGCACTACTGCACCTGTTTCAAGTTTTGCTGGTTTACCGCCGCCGCCAGAGGTGTCGCCACGAATGCCTGGATCGGTTTCGATGATTTGTAGTTCAACAAAATTAGCGGGGGTGACGGCTAAAGGGGTGTCGTTCCATAAAGTGATGGTGCAAAAATCTTGATCTTTTAACCATAAATTGGCATCACCAACAATTTTGCTATCTGCTTGATATTGTTCAAAGGTATCTTGAACCATAAAATGTCTAAACTCGCCATCGTTGTAGAGATATTGCATTTCTACATCGACCACATCAGCACCTTCTAAGGATTCGCCTGATTTAAACGTGCGTTCAATGACGCGTCCAGTTTTTAGATTTCTAATTTTGACACGATTAAACGCTTGTCCCTTGCCAGGTTTGACAAATTCATTGTCGATGATTGCGCAAGGGTCATTATCAAGCATGACTTTTAGGCCAGCTTTAAATTCATTAGTGCTATAAATAGCCATTGGTTCCTCGGAAGTACATAACGTTAAAAAGTGCTCTTTACTGTAGTGGTGTGAATTATTCAATAACCCAAAGCAGTAATGCAGAGCATAAAAAGAGAGCGTGGTGACGAAGTATTTACTAAGGCATCACGCTACTCAACAATGAAACAGGGCTGAAAGGGAGCTTTTACGCTTGAGCGAGTTAATGACTTAAGTCAATTTTATCGCCTTTGGCTTGCCCAATGTCGGTTAATGTTTCAGTAAACCATGTGGTATTAAGGTCGAAAGCTTTGCCGCCTTTGATGCGAGGAAATTCAATCGCACGTAAGATGCCATGCTGATCTTCATCATGACCAATCACGCCTGATTCTCTGCGCAGAGCACATTCTACGGCCAAGTCAGCGCAAGATTTTATTAAACGAATATCAGCACTGTTTGCAGCAGAGGCACGGGCAAAGTAGCCAGATTTTTGGACTAAAGTTTTTTCTGCGCCAATCATGGCCGCAAATTGTTCACCAAACCATTTGCCAGGATTGATGGCATCTAATTTAAGATGACCAAATGCATCGCGTGGCACATCCTGTCCTTTTGCTTGCATTTCAGCAACAATCGCTTCAACGCCAGCACCTTCAGAAACAAAGATGTTCACGCAGTCAACGCTATCCATGACTGCGCGTAAGCGTGCTGCTTCAGCATTAAGATCAATCGCCATTTCAGGAATAAAGACACCGTGTACTTCATAGCTGTCACGGCTTAAACCTAGCTCGGGTAGCCAATCGGTGTTGGCTAATAATTTACGGTATTCAACGGCGGTTGCTGCGGTTAACCAGCCACAGTTACGTCCCATGACTTCATGAACAATAAGCATCCGTGGGTTGGCATTATTTTCTGCCACAACATTCCAGAAGTAGCGCGCACCTTGTTCGGCAGCGGTCCAAGCCCCTAAGGATTGTTTTATAGGAAATACATCGTTATCAACTGTTTTTGGTAGGCCAATAACGGTTAAGCCGTAATCATTTTTAGCTAAAAACGCAGCTAAATCAGCGGCTGCGGTATTGGTATCATCGCCACCAATAGTGTGTAAAATATCAACACCGTCTTTGATAAGCTGATCGGCCGCCACTTTTTGTGGGTCTTGACCTTCAGTCACTAAGCCGCGTTTTATACAATCATTTACATTGGTTAATTTAACGCGACTGTTGCCAATCGGTGAGCCACCAAATCCGTGCAATAAACTGGCTTTCGCACGGATTTCAGGCGTTACGGTGTACGAGTCACCTAATAATAAGCCTTTGTAACCACTACGGTAGCAGAGGATTTCGATAGTGGGGTCTATTTCCGTGTAACGTTCAATGAGGCTGCCAATAGCAGAACTTAAGCAAGGGGCTAAACCGCCAGCAGTAAGAAGGGCGACTTTTTTAGGTTTATTCATAATGATTAGGTAAAGTTGGTTTAAAAGTTAAGAGCTTACCCAGCGTTAAAGTTAAGTGTACCTTTAACTAACGTAAGGTAGGGGTTGTCAGGTTAACGGTGTAAATCCTTGTCTACAGGTTGTCTCTACAGCCTCAGTGACGTGTCTATTACAGCGCTGAATTCTATCATAATGATTAAAAGTCGCCACGCCACGTTTTGTGCTGAATAGAATACTGCGTACAGTGATATATTTAAAATCAATGAGATGATGTTTTTTATGACTAAAATATGGCAATGCTTAGCGGCATAATTGAGCGTGCTGGGCAGGTTGTTTTTGCCAGTAAGCCGTGGCGATTCATAAAATCAGCAAGGATAAAGGTTAGAGACTATGACTGTTTTTAAGTTAGAAGCCGCCACTTGTTTTATGGTGTAAGTAATTTTTTTGGGTTAGTGTAAGTGGGGTTTATCGATGAGTTGGTTCATGTAATGCAACAGCTAGTCAGTGTGTGTAAAAAAAATCTATTAGTGTGTTTTATCTGTGCCTTAAGCGCCTGTGCGACGTTACCGCCAACACAGGCTGAAAATTTATGTGCTACATTTATTGAAAAAGATGCGTGGTACGAGCAAGCGCGTCATGCTTCAAAAAAATGGGGTGTGCCTATTCCTGTGCTAATGGCGATTATGCATCAAGAGTCTCATTTTGTTGCAGATGCTAAAACACCTCGGCGCTGGCTTTTAGGCATTATTCCTTGGTTTAGAGAAAGCAGTGCGTATGGTTATGCTCAGGCCATTGACAATACTTGGGAGCAGTATCGAGAACAGGCAGGAAGTTGGGGGGCTGCGCGAGATGAATTTGACGATGCGGCTGATTTTATTGGGTGGTATTGCCACATTAGTTACCTTACCTTACATATTTCCAAAACAGATGCTAAAAATTTATACCTTGCTTATCATGAAGGGCATCGTGGTTTTAAGAGCCGAACCTTTGTAAAGAAAATAACGGTAATAAAAATTGCAGAAAAAGTAGCTAAACAAGCTAGACAATTTCAAAAACAGTTAAATCAGTGCAAAATCTAACAAAGAAACCTCATTATTTTTGGTAAACTAATTTCTTTTTAATTTTTTAATGGAGACGTCGTGAAAAAAATTCAAATACACATTCTTTCAATTATTGTTGTTGTTTTAACAGGAATCACTATGCTTTCGATGGCAAATGCTACCTCTTCTGCAGAAAATCAAGCCGCTGGCGTGGCTTTTTTGGCAGAAAATGGAAAAAAATCCTCAATTATCACTACTGCTTCAGGTTTGCAGTATGAAATCTTAACGCCAGGTAAGGGCGAGCAAAAACCAACGGCAACCAGCAATGTTACCGTGCATTACCTTGGTACAACCATTGACGGTAAAAAGTTTGACAGCTCTTATGATCGTGGTGAGCCCACTTCTTTTCCCTTAAATCGTGTTATTCCGGGTTGGACTGAAGGTGTTCAGTTAATGACTGAAGGGGCAAAATATCGTTTTTATATCCCTGCTGAATTAGCCTATGGTGAAAATGGTGCTGGACCAATCAGCCCAAATTCAGCATTAATTTTTGATGTGGAATTACTTAAAATTAATTAACTTTTCAGGTCGCGAGTGTTGCTGTTTACCTGATTTATCAGCCCAAAAGCCTTGTTCCTACAAGGCTTTTTTGTTTTCTATTGTTGAGTTAGTGAAGTTATGACGATGTACTCATTATTTGCCAGTTCGCCCAAGGCGCTTGAAAATTTACTTGCTGATGAACTGCAAAGTTTAGGTGCAATGCACGTTAAGCCTACCCTTGCAGGCGTTGCCTTTGAGGGCGATCTAGCCCAAGCGTATCGCGTGTGTTTATGGTCGAGAATCGCCAGTCGGGTATTTTTATTGCTGAGTAGCTTTACTGTTCGCAGTCAGCAAGATTTGTATGACGGCATTTATGCGATGGATTGGTCCGAGCATTTTTGTCCTGAGGATAGTTTTTCCGTAGCGTTTAGTGCGAAACGATCGGTTGTTATTAATAATACGCATTTTGGTGCATTAAAAGTAAAAGATGCCGTTGTTGATCAAATGCGCAGTCGTTTTTCGATGCGTCCAAGCATTGATACCGACGCGCCAAAAGTACGCATTAATGTGCATTTAGATGGTGAGAAGGCACAAGTAAGTATTGATTTATCTGGACACAGCTTGCATCAGCGCGGCTATCGCAGCACCACGCTTGAAGCACCCATCAAAGAAAATCTTGCTGCGGCTATCTTATTGCGTTGTGGTTGGGTAGCCTTGGCGGCCAAGGGAGCTAGTCTAGTTGATCCGATGTGTGGTTCTGGAACGCTGTTAGTAGAAGCCGCGTTGATTGCCGCCGATTACGCGCCAGGTTTGTTGCGTGATTATTTTGGTTTTTTAGGCTGGAAGCAGCATGATGCTGACTGTTGGCAGCAGTTAATAGATGAAGCAGAGCAACGTAAACACATTGGGATGCAGCGACTCCCAAAAATTGTTGGCTTTGATCAAAGTAATGTTGCGTTAAGTGCAGCAACAACGCATGTAAGCACTGCTGGTTTGCAGAACATGATTCACCTTGAACGCAGAGAGATTGATGATGCCGCGCCTGCAAAAGCGTGGCCAGCTGGTTTGTTGGTCTGTAATCCACCTTATGGGGAGCGTTTAGGTGATTGGCAAGAAACTTCAGCACTGTATAAAAAAATGGGTGAAATACTTAAAGCGCAGTTTAAGGGCTGGCAAGTAGGCTTAATTATTAGTCAGCCTGAGCTGGGTTTTCGCTTGGGAATACGTTCGCACAAGCCCATCACTTTATTTAACGGCGCTTTGGAGTGTAAATTATTGCGTTTTAAGGTTGAAGAATCGGCTTTTTTTATTCCTAAAGCCAGTTCTAGTGCAGAGCGTCTTGAGCACGTGTATGCGCAACATGCTGAGCTGCTTGCTAACACCAAGCCAGTAACCGAGCAGCACGAGAATCTGCAGCCAATAGTGCGGCCGCCTTTACCAAGCCCAGATTCAGCTAAGGAAGAGTCGGTGTCTATTCTTTCATTAGCAAGCGAGAATGAGGAAAATAAAGCGTATGAGCAGGATGCCTCAAGTTTTATTAATCGACTAAACAAAAATTGTAAAAAGATGGCGAAATGGGCGCAACGCACAAATACCCAGTGTTATCGGGTTTATGATGCAGATTTACCCGAGTATTCGGTGGCCATTGATGTCTATTATGGTGAGCAGTTGTGGCTAAACGTGCAGGAATATGAGCCACCTAAAACTATTGACGCACATAAAGCAACTCAGCGTTTAGCATGTATTTTAGCGGCACTGCCTAAGGTATTTAACATTGATTCAGCGCAGATTTTTTTAAAAATACGGCGTAAACAGCGGCATAGTGAGCAGTATGAAAAACAGGCTGAGCAGGGGCATTTTCATTGTGTAGAAGAAGCAGGCTGTCGGTTGTTGGTTAATTTTGAAGATTATTTAGATACGGGTTTGTTTTTAGATCATCGTCCACTTCGTAAGTTAATTCAGCAACAAGCAAAAGATAAACGGTTTTTAAATTTATTTGCTTACACGGGTAGTGCGACTGTTCATGCCGCAGTGGGCGGTGCTAAGTCGACCACTTCGGTGGATATGTCACATACCTATTTGCACTGGGCAAAAAATAATTTAGCAGAAAATAAGTGTGCAGGAGAGCATGTGTTTATTCAGGCTGATTGTCTGACGTGGTTAGCCGAAATAACTCATACACGAGGTCATGAAGTTTATGATGTGATTTTTATGGATCCGCCAACGTTTTCTAATTCAAAACGAATGAACGAGGTGTTTGATATTCAAAAACAGCACGTTTTTCTTATTCAACATGCTTTAAAGTTATTGGCCTCTGATGGTGTGTTGTATTTTTCAACTAATTTTAGGCGTTTTAAGTTGGAGGAGGCGAGCTTGGTTGGCGTAAATATTCAAGATATTACTGCGGCAACCATTCCAGAAGATTTTAGTCGTAATCCAAAAATTCATTATTGTTGGAGAATAAAACATGCAGCGTAGAGTAAAAATAGTGGTTTCAGGACGCGTTCAAGGAGTTTATTTCCGAATGTTTACGCACAATAAAGCTAAGCATTTTGCCATTAAAGGCACGGTCAGCAATTTGCCTGATGGACGAGTAGAAATTATTGCTGAAGCTGATCAGGCGAGCTTAGATAAATTGATTAAATGGTGTCATCGTGGCCCTATTACGGCTCGCGTGACAAATGTAGACGTGTCTGATTTACCAATAGATGACGTGTTCGAGGCGTTTAAAATCATCTAAATTCCTAAGTTAAAAGCTGGAAGACCGGACGAAGTCAGTTTGGTTTC
The DNA here is from genome assembly GCA_007280895.1 of Methylococcaceae bacterium. Classification (GTDB taxonomy): domain Bacteria; phylum Pseudomonadota; class Gammaproteobacteria; order Methylococcales; family Methylomonadaceae; genus Methylovulum. The sequence continues at coordinate 1,893 of QYQN01000007.1, read as the reverse complement.
ATCGTTATGAAATATTTTACGTGTACTATTTTCTTTATTTTTGTTGGAAGATAGTATGAGTTCTCGTATGAGCCACCGTTTTATTTCTTATATTGTTGTATTAACACTCTTTCTTGGTGCCTGTGCCAGTCAATCTCCAGAGCAGTCGGCGGTTAAGTCCGTTGCTGTGATGCCCGTTGCTTCACAAAATAATGCTCCTGGCGTTCCCCTTTCTCTAAAAGAATTTTTTCAGTTTCCAGTCGGGCCTAAGGGTTTGGCTCCCTCGCAAAAATTACTCAGTTTACATACCAAGCGCGTGCGCGTGAGTGGCTTTATGGTGAAAGAAGAAGAGCCTAGCAAAGGTTTATTCATGCTTGCCCCGCTTCCCGTAAGCACCTCTGAAAAAGAAGATGGCCCTGCAGATGATCTTCCACCTGCCACCTTATATGTTCACATGCCACAACGCGATGCTGAAAAAGTGCTTGAATACCGACCTGGATTATGGGAGTTAACAGGCATTCTTTCGGTAGGTAATCAACAAGAACAAAATGGACGTGTGTCTTATACACGTCTGCTGTTGGATTAATCTGTGTTTAGGTATTTTGTATAAAAATATTCGCAGATAAATAACTGATGTGCAGAAGCTCTTCAGATTAAGGACGGGGTAGTGCAGGGATTTTAAAAGAAAGCTAATTATTTTAAATTTTTGGGAGTTTATACATGAAAAATCGTACATCTTTACTTGCTGCGTCTGTTGCTGCGTTATTAGCAGCAGGAACCATGACAGCCAATGCCGCACCAACTATTACGCGCTTGACACCTCCAAGTCAGTTTTTTGCAACCAGTGGTAGTCAACATGCACCCATGATCGCAAGATTTGTTCAAGGTCAATTATTTGATCTTCAAGCAACTGTGCGTCCAGACAGCGGTCAAACCATCACTAAAGTTCAGTGGTCAATGGATGGTAAACCGTTAAGATACACTGCAAACAAAGCAAGCCTTGTTCCTGCCACTGTAATCACTGCAACGGTACCGGGCGCCGTAGCCGCGTCAGTACGTGGTGTAAGCGTTGTTAAGCCAGGTGTTCATACTTTCACCGCCACAGCAACGCAAAGTGATAACACACAAGTGTCTGCAACAGGTGAGTTTGAAGTGGTTATCACACCAATAGCTAATGCAAAATCAGTTAAAAACGTCATTTTCTTCTTGGGTGACGGTATGGGTGCCAGCCAACGTACTGCCGCACGTATTATGTTGAATGGTTATTCACAAGGTAAAGTAAACACTAAATTGGCGATGGATAGCTTTCCATCAACAGCTATGATTATGACAGCTTCATTGAATTCAATCGTGACTGATTCTGCACCAGGTATGCAAAATTATGTTACAGGTAATAAAGCCAATAACAACCAAGAAGGTGTGTGGCCAGACGATACAACTGATAAATTTGATAACCCACGTTTTGAGTATTTATCAGAATTTTTAGCGCGTAAACAAGGCAAAAAAACCGGTATCGTAACGACTGCTGATGTATTTGATGCAACACCTGCGTCAATGGCAATTCATACACAAGACCGTGGCGCAGGAACAGGTATTGCTGATCAATTCTTAGATGATTCATCATCAACAGGTTTGTCTGTGTTAATGGGTGGTGGTCGTAAATGGTTCTTGCCAGCCGGACAGCCTGGTTCTAAACGTGTCGATACATCTGATTATGTCTTACCCACTGATATTGTTGCTGGTTGGGGTTCTGCTCCAGGTGTATTAGACAGTACACGTGACTTAATTGGCGACTTTAAAACTGCTGGCTGGTCTTACGCTGCGACTAAATCTGATTTAGATGCTGCGGGCACACCTGAAAAATTATTAGGTTTGTTTGCCTTCTCAAACATGAATGTTGCTTTAGATAAAATT
>QYQN01000109.1 GCA_007280895.1 Methylococcaceae bacterium | reverse complement strand
CGTCTTTGACATTGCCTTCTGATTTTTTCTGTCCATTTTCATACCAGACAATTCCCAAGCCTTCTAATTTGCCGTCTTTGTAATGGGTTTCTTCTTTTTTTTGTTGGTTCAGATAGCTTAGTATGTATACGCCGGTAAATGGCTTAGTTTCGTTTGGAAGATAGGCTAATCCATCACGTTCTTGTATCGTATCAGTTACTTTTTCTGAACAGCCGACGGCGAACATTAAACAAACAATCGATAATATAATGGCTAATGTTTTTTTCATCTTGTTACCTTCTCATTAAAATTAGAGATTAATTGTAATTGTTTTTGTACTGGCATTAAGCAACAATTTATTTTGTTAGGGATTAATATTTTTATGGTTACTTTAATATTTATAATAAAATTCTCAATTTTGATTCTCAATGATTTAGGTTAAGAATGATTGATATTAGAGAAGCCAGTAGGTTGACTGGTGTAAGTATTGCCACGATTTACCGACACATCAAACAAGGAAAGCTATCCAAAAGCACTGATGGCTTTGATGTTGCAGAATTATTAAGGGTTTACGGGGCGTTTAAAAACCAACCAGAAGATTTAAATTTAAATATTGAATCTGAACAAAAATTCTCAATTGAGAATTCTCATTCTCTTGAAATGATACGGCTTGAGAATGATTTTAATAAAATGAGAATCATTGATTTAACTCAGCAAAACAAAATAGATTCAGGTGGCTTTGATGTTTATGTATAGATTTTTGCGTCCATTAGGATGTCTAATTTACGTTGGGCATTATGAACTTTGCATCGGATGCGTCAGTGAAGATCAATAACGTTCACGTGCCAATTAGTGTCTTGTGCTATTTGGCTTGCTTGACCTTACCGGCCTATTACATCGGTGAACAATTTGAACCGCAGATGGCATATGCAGCTTTAATGATCGGCTGGCTAGGTCCTCTTGATGGTCATTTCTCCTGGTATGCCAATCCTCTGTTTCTGCTTGCTTTAATCTTTGTGAATCGACCACAAAGATCAAGCACTCTTGGATTTATTGCGTTCGCATTGGCCGTTTCATTCTTGTTTCACAAGAATATCATCGTAAGCGAGGCACCAACGTATGAGGTGATTATATCCTACGGGTGGGGATATGGTCTTTGGGTCACTTCGCTTGCCGTATTCTCTATCGGTCAATTACTGAGAGCGCAAGGTGAAAAAAATAGCCGAATTACCCCGTGAACTTGCTTTACGTATTGCCTTAGCGGTGCGTATTTTACCTGCCATTTCGGTACCGAAATTATTGGAAATATTACATGAACGCTTAGGCTCACCTTTAGAGGATGAAAAACTAAAAGCCATTACCGTAACTAACTTAAAAACGGGTTTAGGTAGTCTTGATGGCGAGGAAGATGGTGAAGATATCGGTATTGGCTTGGCTAATTATCTCGACACGCGTGCACGCTAAGTGATAAAAGCTCCACACTTGACGCAGACAGTTGCGATGATAGAAATTTATTTCGTGCTAATTTAATTAACGATTGCCATGTTGTCTTCGTGCAATCAATAGGTGAGCCTGCCGCTGCAAAAGTGATTCGTGCAGACATTTATCCCATAAAAGTTCCCGACGTCACTGACGCACTGGAGCAACTAAAAGAATTTCAATGCGTAGTTGACGCGCCACCACCTTGGTTTGCAAAGCGCTGGGTTATTCTGCAGAAGCTTCGAGCACGTTTTAGTCACATGGCGTAGGGTGTTGATAACGCAATCGATTACGTGGTGCTATTGTTGATATTTAGATCTGTTGTCGGAGCTAGTCAGCGAAATTAGTCAGAAAACGCACGGCATGGAGGCTGTGCGGAGGTAGAGACCTCTACACAATACCCACAAAATATCTGTACCGTTGCAGACGTCAACATAGTCGAGGCTACCAAGAGTAGGAATTATGGCTTTACTGGCGAAGGTGCTAATACTACTCGTGAGCCATTGGTTTCTGCCGCACTCACAATGCCTGCGGCTTCCATTTCTTCAATCATGGTGGCTGCTCGGTTATACCCAACTTTAAAGCGTCGTTGCACACTGGATATCGAGGCTTTTCTTGATTCAGTAACAAATTGAACGGCTTGGTCATACAGGGCATCGCTTTCGCCTGAAGTTGGCGCAGAGCCGCCATTGACAAAACTTTCTAGCCCTTCAACAGCCTCTTGCGTGACTAAATCCAAATAGTCTGGGGGGGCGGTTTGTTTCAAAAACTCCACCACGCGGTGCACTTCATGATCATCAACAAATGCGCCATGAGCCCGAATGGGAATGCTGGTGCCTGAAGGTAAGAATAACATATCACCATTTCCCAATAAGGCCTCAGCACCGCCCTGATCTAAAATTGTCCGTGAATCTATGCGTGACGATACTTGAAAAGAAATACGCGTGGGAATATTTGCTTTTATCAACCCCGTTAATACATCCACTGAGGGGCGTTGCGTGGCCAAAATAAGATGAATGCCGGCCGCACGGGCTTTTTGTGCTAAGCGAGCAATTAACTCTTCAACCTTTTTCCCCACCACCATCATCATGTCTGCTAATTCATCAATAACGATGACAATGCTGGGTAGCGTGGTTAATACAGGATAACTGTCGCCTTCTGCTAAGGGCATGATTTGTTGCCATAAGGGATCACGAATCTCTTCGTTACGGTTGGTGGCGTCGGTGATTAATTGATTAAAACCTGCGATATTACGCACCCCTAATTTAGACATTAATTTATAGCGCCGTTCCATTTCTGCCACTGCCCAACGTAAGGCATTGCTGGCTTCTTTCATATCAGTCACGACGGGCGTAAGCAAATGAGGAATGCCTTCATAGACTGATAATTCCAACATTTTTGGATCAATCATAATCATCCGCACTTGCTGCGGCGTGGCTTTGAAGAGCAAGCTTAAAATCATGGTATTAATGGCCACTGATTTTCCTGAGCCTGTTGTCCCAGCCACTAATACATGGGGCATTTTACCCAAGTCTGCCACGATGGAGGTGCCTGCAATATCTTTACCCATGGCTAAGGTGAGTAAAGATTTTGAGTTCATGAAAATAGGGGAGACGATTAACTCACGCAAATTAACCATTTCTCGCTCACGATTGGGAATTTCTAAACCTACTACCGATTTGCCAGGAATAATTTCAACGATACGCACACTGGTGACTAATAATGCTCTGGCTAAGTCTTTTGCTAAGGTACTAATACGACTTACTTTTACTCCTGCGGCGGGCAGTAATTCAAAGCGCGTAATGACTGGGCCTGGGTGAAAACCGACCACGTTTACCGTGACATTAAAATCAGCCAGTATCCCTTCAACTTGTCTGGACATGTTTTCTAAATCGGCATCAGAGTAACTAACGGCATGAGATTCGCGCTTGTCTAATAATTCTAAGCTGGGTAGGACGCCTTTTTTCGGGTCATAAGTGACAGATTTATTTTTGTTTGGGCTAGGTGTTTTAGCTACGTGTGGGGGCGTGTTGTCTGCTGTTTTTTCAGGTGGGGTGATGTTGGGTTTTTTCTTTATTTTGGCGCTCACTTTTTTAACAGAGCGTGGCTCTGAAGAAAGCTCTGGTTGCCCATAACGACCTAATTGTTGCCACAAGCGATGGCAAATTAAGGCGGTATATTTGCCGATAATATCAATTAAAGCGACCCATGACAGCTCGGTCGCTAAGGTAATTCCTGCCAATAACAGCACAATCAAAAATAAGGTCGCGCCTGAGTTACCCATTAAATTTAAGATGGTTTCGCCAGTCTCTTCACCTAAAATACCGCCAGTATTGCGCGGCAATTGAAACCCCACTCGTAAGATATGTAAATGCAGCAAGGCTGCACTGGACGCCGTTAGCGCTAGTAAACCTAACCAACAAATAATGACTTTTTCCCGTTTGTGCTTTATTTGACCGTACAGCAAGTAACTTTGCCACACTAAAATAATGGGGAATAAATAGGCGGTTAAGCCAAATAAGCTGAGTCCTACATCAGCAATCCATGCCCCCATAAGACCGCAGGCATTACTTATGGTGCGCGTTGTGCCGCTATGCGTCCAGCCCGCGTCTTCTAAGTTAAACGTCACTAACGAAATTAATAAAAATAACGCACTAGCTAATAAACTTAAGGCGGCGACTTCTCGTAAACCTCGAAACATTTTTTCTTCCATTACAGCAAGCATAAAAAATAATAATAAAAGGTAATTATACGGTTATTACTGTTTTAACGCTGATTTGCCACTATAAAACAGTAATGTTAATTAAGGTATTGAAGGTAAATCATTCGACAAGCTTAGGGAGTCAGCACAAACAGAACAATCCTTAAGGTCAGGCCGCAAGCAGTCGTGCATCGGCACTTTGTTTATGCTGCGCTATATTGTAAGCTAAAGCCCGTTACTTTCGGGCACTACACTGTCTTTTCTTATACTACTTTATGGAGATTGTTTTAATGACTACCCCAAAACATTGTCGATTATTAATTTTAGGTTCTGGGCCAGCTGGGTATACAGCGGCTATTTATGCGGCACGAGCAAACTTAAAACCAGTGATTATCACGGGTATGCAGCAGGGTGGGCAGTTAACCACCACTACCGAGGTGGATAATTGGCCGGGTGATGTTGAAGGTTTACAAGGGCCTGATTTAATGGAGCGAATGCTGAAACACGCAGAACGTTTTGAAACTGAAATTATTTTTGATCATATTCACACCGCCGATCTAAGTCAGCGACCTTTCACGTTAACAGGTGATTCTGAAACGTATACCTGTGATGCTTTAATTATTGCCACTGGCGCGTCGGCACGTTACTTGGGACTGGATTCAGAAGAAGCGTTTAAGGGCAAGGGTGTTTCTGCTTGTGCTACGTGTGATGGCTTCTTTTATCGAAATAAACCTGTTGCGGTAATTGGTGGCGGGAATACTGCCGTTGAAGAAGCACTCTATCTTGCTAATATTGCTTCCCATGTTACTGTTATTCATCGTCGGGATAAATTTCGCTCGGAAAAAATCCTTGCTGATAAGTTAGTAGAAAAAGCGAAAAATGGCAACGTAAGCATTGAATGGCATCATCATCTTGAAGAGGTATTAGGTGATGATATGGGCGTTACAGGCCTTCGCATACAACATACTGAAACAGGTATCAGTAAAGACCTTTCTGTACATGGGGTGTTTATTGCCATTGGACACACGCCCAACACCAGTATTTTTACCGATCAGTTGGAGATGGAGCATGGCTATATTAAAGTACATAGTGGTATTCATGGTAATGCTACAGCGACCAGTGTAGAGGGTGTTTTTGCTGCGGGTGATGTGATGGATTCTGTGTATAAACAAGCGATTACTTCGTCTGGAGCAGGCTGCATGGCGGCCTTAGATGCAGAAAAATATTTAGACGAATTACCCAATAATTAAGCTAGTTGTCGTGCTTATATTGATTGATCACCTGATCTTCCTTGCGGGCATGACGGTGAGTTATCTTAGTCAATGATTGCCCTCATGTTGGTAAAGTGGGGGCTGAGCACGGGCTATTTCTTCCGCTTTTACCTGTTATTTGAGGTGACCAATGATACCCATTAGAGATACTGCTCCTTGCGACACAACGCCTATTGTCACGTGGTCGATCATGGCACTTTGCACGCTTATCTTTATCACTATGTACTTCATGCCAATGAGTGATAGTACTCGCTTAATGACGCTTTATGGCATGGTTCCAATCCGCTATACGCACGGCTGGCTTGGTATTCAAGGTTTACCCTTTGATGGCTATCTGTCTTTCGTTACTAATTTATTTTTACACGCCACGTGGTGGCATTTGTTGATGAACATGTGGTTTATGTGGATTTTTGGAGACAATGTTGAAGATCGCATGGGGCACTGGCGCTTTCTCGTATTTTATTTATTATGCGGCGTGCTGGCTACGTATCTGCAATGGGTATTTGATCCAACCTTAACAATTCCTGTTATTGGTGCTTCGGGAGCTATAGCCGGTGTTTTGGCCGCCTACTTTTTTCTCTATCCACTTGAACGCGTGGTTATTTGGGTGCCTATTTTATTTCTCCCCATTGTTATTCATGTGCCGGCTATTGCCTTTTTGGGGGTGTGGATTATTTTACAATTGCATAATGCAACCACTGCCTTGGTCTTTAAAAACACCCCCATTGATGTCGCTTGGTGGGCACATTTAGGTGGATTTTTAGCCGGTTGGGTGCTGTATCGATTTTTTCTTCTTAATAAGACCACACAAGAAAAATAAAGTCATTTAGCTGCTTTAAGGTATAATTCGCGGCTAAAAAAGTAGGCTCAATCACAGCTTACAACTCAATTTAATTAAGTTATTAGGATCATAACCTCATGAAAAAACTCAACATTGCGTTAGTAAGGCTGCTTCAATTTGTCGTATTTGTACTGTTCACCTTTATGGTTATTGCGTATTTTGGAGCAATGGTTTTATTGCCTTTAGATATTATCGCCTTACTGATTAAATTACTCACCACATTTGGTTTACACGGATTTATTGCTGCATTAATTGCCATCCCAATGGTCGGTTATATTTGTCTACTGGTTTATAAAACTCCAGGTCTGTGTCAAATGGTCATTGATACTGGCGTTGAAATGGTTAAAACGGGTAAAACTAGAGTCGAAGGCTTTAATGATATTGTGAAAACGGTTGATGCGGCATAACTCAGTAGCCTTTAGAGACTAAAGCCTCTAGCAAATAAATACGTTCACAATGTCGATAGCGTATTGCACCAAATGGTTAATGCCATTCTGGGTGCAATACGGCTAACGCCTACTGCATAGAGTAGGGGGACAACTTACCGAATTGGGATTTAAGCGTTGATTTATTTTCTTGATCCTGCCGCAGGATCTGGTGTATCTAATATACGATTAATTAAATTGGTTTGCTGTGATACGCGGTCATCTTGAGATAAATCAATCATACCTTTAAGCTCTGCAAAGCGTTTTTCTGCTTCGTGCAGTTGTTCTGTTGCCTTAATTACATCCCCGTGTTGAAGCGCTTGTCGTGCTTGTTTCAAATACCCATTGGCTCGATTGCGATTTCTATCCAGTTTGTCATTGGCATTAATTTCTTTGCTAAGTTTTAACGCCTCTTTGATGTCGTCAACAATGACATCATGATTGGCAGTTTTGCTTTGGTCTTTAATTGTACTTAAGGCTTTTGAAATTTGTCCTAAGGTTGCATCTATCCCTTCCAAGGGTGTCATTTTATTGTACATACAGGCCATTCCTAAACAGAGCTCTGCTGAGCTTGTAAAGGAACTTAAAGACAGGGTAAGTGCCGCTGCCACGATGGTGATGTTGCTTAATTTCATAGTGTGTCCACTTTGTTATTGTTATTAGTGTGTCTATAACCATTAAATACCAAGTGTAATTATAGGTTTTTTGACGGCATGGACTGTAGCATAATTTTTTAGTTTAAGCCGTAACATTGTTACGAAAACGTTACAAAAAACGCCGCAATTTGAGCTACACAAGCTTAATTATGATGCTTGAGCTTTTCACTTAAACTACTAAAGAAACTCAATTTACTCTGCCAGGTTTGATCCACGCTGGGCGTATGTAAAAGAAACGTGACGGTGACTTTTAAGCCACCTAATGAAGACACGCCCAAACATAATTCTGCATTATGAATTGCCGCAATACGCTGCACAATCGATAAACCCAAGCCAGTGCCAGGGGCGGCTTTTGCTGTTTTTATGCAGCGATGAAAACGCTGTAATGATTTTTCATATTGATCTGGCTCAATTCCTGGCCCTGAATCTTCCACGCTAAATACTAATTGCTGCGTCTTACCTTCTAAGCTAATTAAAATTGTGCCATTGTTTGGCGTATATTTAATTGCATTATCAAGCACATTTCTAATTAAAATCGCAAGCAAGGGCAGATTAACAATGACATGAATAGGATTATCTTCATGAAACTCCATTTGAATACGTTTTTTATGTGCTTCGGGTTCTAAATTTGCAATGATTTGAATAATTTCTTGCCCAAGCGTTGCGGGTTCACGATTTAAAAACTCGGTGCTGGATTCAATACGAGAAAACGTAAGCAATTGTTGCACAAGATAGGTCATCCGATTAACGGCTTGTTCAATGCGCTTGAGTGCTTGTTTTCTAACCCCATCATCATGCGTGCGCATAGCCACTTGCGCCTGGGTTAGTAAGCCAGCTAAGGGTGTACGTAATTCATGCGCGGCATCTGAAGTAAAGCGTCGTTCATGCTCAAAGGCCTCTTCTAATTGCCCAAATAAATTATTAATTTCATTTACTACAGGGATGATTTCATTAGGTAGCTGCCGTGTTGAGATGGGCTTTAGATAGCTCGCCTCGCGCTTTGCTAAGGATTTTTCCAAGCGATCAAGTGGTTTTAAGGTGTGTCCAACAATAAACCAAATCACTACCCCTAAAATAGGTAAGCCAATGAGAAACTGGGTGACTAATTGTGCAGAAATTTCATCAGTCAGTTCGGCTCTGATTTCATCTTTTTGAGCGACATGAATGACATATTCACCATTAGAGTTGGCAATGCTGAACACATGCCAGAGATGATCATCGATATTGGCGGTACTAAAACCCGTTTCAGCACTGGAAAAAGCAAAACGTGGCGCACTTTCAGAATGTAATAATAGGCCTTCTTTTTTTGACCAAAATTGAAACGCAATTTTGCCCTCGTATTGTCGACTTAAGGCATTGGCCTGCAATACATCATCAAATAGATACCACAACTGCGTGTCGATATTAGGTTCATCAAAATCATGCAATGAATATAACAAGGGATTTTTACCGGTCGCTAACAAACCGCTTTCATCTGGCCACAACTGAAAGCCTTTTTTACGTTTGAATTTATGTTTTAACGCATAGGTATGAAGATTATTATCCAGATGTGGTTGGCTCCAATACGCAGATAACGAGCCTTCACGTAATAAATTTTCCACAAAGGCATTTAACACTTTGCCAGATTGAGACAACTCGGCATCAAATAAACTAGCTACCTCAGTACGGGTGTGTTGATAACTAATGTACGCAGCAATGCCCCAAATCAGCATGGACGCTGAGAGCAAACTGACCAATAACAATTGACGTAATGAGTAATTCATTACTCGTCTTCATTATCAATAATGTAGCCAACGCCGCGCACTGTTCTGATTAAACCGGTATCCAGTTTTTTTCGTAAATGATGAATATGAACTTCCACGGTATTGCTTTCAACATCTGAATGCCATGAATACAGACTTTCTTCGAGTCGTGCTCTGGAAATAACACGTCCTATATTGTTCATTAAGAAATTTAGGATTTCGAATTCTTTTTGCGATAACTCAACTTTTTCACCTTTGCAGGTTACCTGATGGGCAGCAGGATCAAGGCTAATATCTTTATAATCGATGGTGGGCACGCTGCGACCATCTTTACGTCGTGATAATGCCCGTAAGCGCGCGCAGACTTCGTCTAGTTCAAAAGGTTTAATAACAAAATCATCAGCGCCGCTATCTAAGCCTAACACCCGGTCGGGTAAGGTATCTTTGGCGGTTAACACCATCACGGGCGTTTCATCTTTACGCGCTCTTAAGGTTTTTAATACCGTCATGCCATCCATGTCGGGTAAATTTAAATCTAGTACGATTAATTCATAGCTATTAAGCTTTAAGGCTTCATCGGCAAGTTTGCCGCTGGTCAGCCAATCCACAGCGTAACCTTCCATGGTTAAACCAGCGACTAAACCATCGCCCAATATTTCATCATCTTCTACAAGTAATAAGCGCATGTTGTTTAGTGTGAGTTAGGATTAATAGCGCTTATCAATAAAAATTTGTTTTAAGCGCTCAAAGGCGGCCGGCAAGGTTTTATCCATAATGGTTTCATTACCAATAGAAACAATCACGCGGGTTAATTCTGGCATGGCGTTTTTATTGGCACCAAGATAAATGGGTTGGACATAAAGCACGGTGTTGCCCATTGGTAAAATCACCATACGCCCCATTTCAATCACTGAGCCATATTGTCCCCATAAAGTGAACTGTTCTGAAATTTTAGGAACTTGCTGCGTTAAGGCTTCAATTTGTGCAGGGCCATTTACCTGCGTATCTTTACCAAATTTATACACGGTAATGCTGGGTTTATAGGCTGCATTACAGTGCTCTTTATCCATAGTGCCTGCCATGCCAATCATGCTGAGATTATTACGATTAACGGGGGTCATGGGTTCAATGAGCACAAATTCTTCTTTATCGTTACAGTTGCCAAAATCCATGGTTTGATAATAAGGCATGACGACATTTTCACGAACACGCGCAAAATCCCAAGTCTCTGCTTGTTCATAAAATAACTCTGGCGTTGTTTGATGATATTTTGCATACATCTTCATTTGTATATAAAACAAATCGCGGGGATAACGTAAATGCTGACGAAGCTCTGCCGGCATGTCTGTTAACGATTTAAACAAGTTGGGGTAAGCATTATTGTAGGCATTGATAATTGGGTCTGCTTCATCAGCGAGGTAATAATCCACGTCACCATCAAAGGCATCCACGACAATCTTTACTGAATTACGAATGTAATTGAAATGCTGTTTTTCATTTTGGAAAACATCATCGGTAGGTTTCGCTACGGGATAATGTTTAGATAACGTGTAGGCATCTTGTACCCAATAAAAACGATCACGCGTCATCACCAAATACGGATCTTTATCCAAGTGTAAAAAGGGGGTGAGTTTAGTAATTCGCTCACTGATATTACGATGAATTTTTATTTTGCTGTCATGAGTAATATTGGTGGAAAAGAAGAGTTTTTCATCTTTAAAGTAAAAGGCAAATAACAGCTTTCTAAAATATGACGAAATGGGAATGCCGCCTATCCCATGATAGTCAGCACTCAACTCAGCATCAGGTGAGCCAGCAATATCAACAATTTTGAGTTTATTTGGAACAATCGCGTAGTCAAATTGTTCTTGGCCGTAGTACAAATCAGGATGCTTTACAGTAAAGCCTACTTCAGACTGTAAATTTAAATCGCGTAAATACCATTGCTGAGGTTGATCGGCCTCTTGAGCGGCGGGTGTGACCACAGCACCATATCCATGGGTGTAGCGAAGATGCAAGTTTTCCCAATTTTGAGCTTCTTTGGGTAATTTAGAGGTATTGATCTCGCGTGCCGAAATATTAACTTGGCGGATATGATCTAAGACAGGATACCGATCTTCATCAACCGATCTAAATTTATAATACGGTCTAATTTCTTGTAATTGTTTATAGCTATCAATAATAAATTCACGATCCCACACGGGAATATTTTCAAAGCGTTGTTGAGTGCCCCAGTTTTCAATATCTTTTTGTGCATTTAAATTAATACTTTTATCAATGGTTTTGATATTGCGTAAGTTGTACGCATCAAGCGTGGCATCAATGTTGTGCTGAATAAACGGTTTTTCAGCCCGAACAGGATTAGGGTTGACCACATATTTTTGAAGTGCGAGGGGGATAAACTCAATTTTAGGCAGCAATAAAGCTAATAGAAAGCTGGCTAAGGAGATAAAAAAGGGCGTTTTAATGCGGTGTTTTTCAGAAAAAATAAACAAACATGCACTGCCAGCTAAGGCTAAAAAGCTAAGAATGCCAAGCCAAATTAATGGTAATTGATAACGTAATTCAACAAAACCTGGGCCATAGAAAACGGGCTCATGGGTCTCGGAATAAAGCAAAGCAAAGCGTTGCAGCATGAAGCCCCACACGACAAACGCCACAATAAAACCAATCAATAAGCTTAAATGAATTTTTGCACCCAGCGGAAACTCTTTACGCTGGTAAGGCACAATCAGATGCTCAAGCACATAGAGCGCACCCGTCATAACAAAAACCAGCACGGCAGTAAGCAGTAATTCATGCTGAATGAGTGCATAAATGGGGTATGACAATAAATAAAAACTAACATCTAGCCCATACACCGGCTCAGTTGTGCCGGAGCTTTCGCCAAAGAAAAATAATAACGCACTTTCCCATTGATTATAAAAAGGGAGGGCGATAAAAATTGCCAGCAATAAAGAAATGGGGGTATAAATTTTTACTGAGCCTGTCATAAAGGTATCAGCAAAAAAAGTAAATCTGCGCTTAAGTTTTGCATCACTTTCAGCGAGTGGATTTAAGCCTAAATAGCGCGATGCAATCCAAAAATGAAAGAAGAAAATGACAAAAAATACCAGCGTTACACCGCCAGAAAGAAAGAATTTATAGAGCAATTTAAGCCAAAAATACGACCCAAGTTTGAGTGACTCAAACAGCCATAAATCAACAAATAGATCAAGAAAGACGAAATAAAAGGCAACGTAGAAGATAACGGCGATGACCAGTATCGCACCAATTAACGCGGGTATAAACGTTAGCTTTCGCATACAGACCTCTTGGTAAATGAAGGGAGTAATCAATGGGGTTGTGTGTGCTGCGCCTTTTTAAAAAGGCTTACACGTTAAACATACGGGTATTTTAGCACTTAACGCTAACTTAGTAATGGCTTGACGCGCTTACTTTTGGCTATCAACTAAGACAGGAGTGCAGGCTTTGCTTGCACTCCATACACCCTAGTTTATTTATGCTGTCTTGCTCTTGCTGGATAAAAGCGGTACTGACGGTCGTTTTGCTAATTAATGATGGCAGCCTTCGCCATGCACATGACCATGCTCAAGTTCTTCTTCGGTAGCTGGTCTAAGGCCAATAATTTCAACCTCGAAGGTCAGGGCAACGTCAGCCAAAGGATGATTGCTATCGATTGTCACGTTGTCACCTTCTACCGCCACGATAGTAATAATGGCAGGATTTTCAGCAACATCGGCTTCAAATTGCATACCTACTTCAATGACATCTCCCTCGTCAAACATATCGCGAGGAATCACTTCAATGCGATCTTCAGAGAAGACACCATAAGCCTCTTCAGGCTCTATTCTAATGGTAAATTTTTCTCCTACAGCTTTTCCGGGTAGCGCTTTTTCAAGGCCTGTAATAACTTGGCCAGAGCCATGTAGATAAGTCATTGGCTCTTCGCCAATGGAGCTGTCAATGATTTCGCCATCGTCATCAGTGAGCGTAAAATGAATGGTAACTGCTATATTATCAGCAACTTGCATGTAAAAATCCTATAGTATGATTAAAAAAAGCACTATGATAAAGCTTTGCCAGGCACTTGTCCTAAATTAAACGCAGATGACAGCGTTTCCCTGCACTCACAGTAAATTAACGGTCTTTATTTTTTCTACTAGAACGCGAGGCATGTTCATCTTGAGCATTTTGCTCCTGCTTATCTTGAACTTTTTGTTCATCACGGTGCGCACTGGCACAGACTTTTTCTAAGCTCGTGGTGCGATGGTGTAAGCCTTCCCATACTTTACGTTTGTGGTGTAACTCGTTTTCTATTTTTGTTAGCGCAAGTTCTTGACCCTGAATAGCCGAATCCAGCTTATCCATAAATGCTCTAAAATCAAGAAGCTGTCTTATTCCCGTTCCAGCACTGCCCATACGCTTAAATTTGTCGTCATACTCTACGCGATAATGCTTTAGCTGCTCTACTTGCGTTTGACTGGTCTGGAGTCTTTTTTGAACCTCAGCAATGACTTCTAAGGCTTTTTTTTCTTGCATGAGGTTAAGATCAACTAAGGCTTGAATTCGTTTAGATTTTTTCACAAAGAGGCAGACAGGAGAGGCGGTTAAAAAAAAGAGTCAAGGTTGCTTCACAGACTCAATGTTTAGGTATCAAAGCGTTTTAGCTCTGGGTGAACAACAACTAAAGACGTTTACGTGCTTACTTAGCTCATCAATAAGCGTTTAAGCTCGTCAATACTTCGAGAAATATCCACCGCTTCATCCATATCTTGCTGTAGAAACTGCACTATCGCAGGATTTTTTTCAATCGCACGATCGATACGGGCATCTGAGCCAGGTTGATAGGCACCGACACTGATTAAATCGCGGTTTTGTTGATAGAGTGAATAAAGTCGGCGTAACTCACGCGCTAATTGCATGTGCTCACCTTTAATAATATCAGGCATGACCCGACTCACCGAGGCTTCAATATCAATCGCAGGATAGTGTCCAGATTCTGCTAGAGCTCTGGATAGTACGATATGACCATCTAATACCCCGCGCGCGGCATCAGCAATAGGATCATTATTATCATCACCTTCTGCTAAAACGGTATAAAACGCTGTAATCGACCCACCACCATGATCGGCATTACCCGCGCGTTCGACTAAATGCGGCAATTTAGCAAAGACTGAAGGTGGATAGCCTTTGGTCGCGGGCGGCTCATCAATGGCTAAAGCAATCTCTCGATGCGCTTGGGCAAAGCGCGTTAACGAATCCATTAATAACAAAACATCTTTACCTTGATTACGAAAATATTCAGCGATACTGGTGGACATTAACGCGCCATGAACACGCATTAACGGGGGGCTATCAGCAGGCGTAACCACTAACACGGTACGCTTTAAGCCTTCTTCCCCCAAGGTCTTTTGAACAAATTCATTAACTTCTCGTCCCCGCTCGCCAATTAAACCCACTACCACAATATCGGCTTTGGTAAATTTAGTCATCATGCCCAATAAAATACTTTTCCCCACGCCCGTCCCTGCAAATAAGCCTAAGCGTTGTCCTCGCCCAACACACAAAATAGAGTTAATGGCACGAATGCCCACATCAAGAGATTCCCGAATGGGTTTACGGGTTAAGGGATTAATAGGTGAACCATTGAGTGAAATAAACGCGTCTGTTTTTAAGGGGCCTTTGCCGTCGATGGGATTACCCGAACCATCTAAGATGCGCCCCAACAAGCCAAAGCCCACTTTAGCCATGCTGTGATTATTGGTAGGAATGACTCTGCAATCAGGCTCCAATCCATGCACTTCAGTGGTCGGCATTAAAAATAAACGCGTTCCCGCAAAGCCTACGACCTCCGCCTCGATAATACGTCCAGATTTTGCCTCTATAGTGCAACGCGAGCCTATTGCGGCACGACACCCTACCGCCTCAAGTGTTAAGCCCACCATTCTGGCTAGCGTGCCTTCGACAACTAATTCTGGTTTTTTATTTAATCTTTCGGTGTAGGGATGTAAGCGTTGCACCCAACGCTGTGCTTGCTCAGGAGTGGTCATCGTTATGATCTAAAAGTGGTGTAGTTTCAGCTTCAGCTTCAGCGTCAAGGTCAGTTTCGGGTTCACGTGCGGTATCGGTTTCAAGCTCAACGTGAGAATTTTCATCACCAAATTCAAGCAGATGATTGGACTCAGGTGTCACCTCTGGCGTGGTGGTGATACGAATGAAGGCGTCAAGATGCCCCACAGCAGAGTCATTACCTAACACATTGTTTAACACCTGAGCGATGCGGTGCTCGATGCTGGCATTAATATGCGACACTTCGGTATCGATTTTACAGCCGCCTGGACTCATGCTGGTGTCTTCAATAAGACTCCATGCTGCGGATACATCTTCCGCAACGATCCATTCACGCACGATTTGACAATCTTTAGGGTGTAAGTGAATCAGCAGTTTTTGACTAGCCAGAGGTAATAATTTAAGGGCGGCTTTTACGGTAGCGGTAATGTGGTCAGGATGAATTTTAAGCTCGGTGTTAAGGATTTGCGCGGCAATACCCAAAACAAGTGTAATGAGTTCTTTTTCTACCTCCGCATCTAATTCCTGCAACGATGATGTTAAGGACTTAATTAAGTCAGCAAACTCGTGCGCTTGTTGTTTTATTAATGGCACAGTTTCGTCATAGCCTTGCTGTTTGCCGTCGACTAAGCCTTGCTCAAAACCCTCTTGCTTGCCGTGCTCATAGGCTTCTTTGTAAGCCTGTTGTTGCATGGCCTCAATTTCTTCTACGGTAAGAATAGGCAGAGGTTCGACTACAGGCGCAGGGGCTACAGACTCGGACTTAGGCTTATGAGATGGCGTGTCGTCTTGGTCATCACCCCATAAATTAGAGGGTTTCCAGACATCTAAACTAGCCAACTCACGCTTGGTAAATGAATATTTATACATACGCGTCTTTGCCGCCTTCGCCGCCTAACTGAACATCACCTGCATCAACTAATTTTTTAACGGTACTCAAAATTTCTTTTTGCGCACCCTCAACATCGCTTAAACGCGCGGGTGGCGAGGCCTCTAAATCATCACGTAAAATCTCCGCCGCACGTCTGGACATATTGGTAAATATTTTTTCTTTTAAATCATCACTGGCACCACGTAGCGCCAGTAATAATTGTGCCGTGGATACCTCGCGTAATATTGTTTGTAAATCCATGCCACTCATGTCACCCAGGTCTTCGAAGACAAACATTTTATCCAAAATTTCTTGTGCTAATTCCGCGCGCAAATCAGAAATCTCACTCATGACGGTGTCACTCAACGCCCCTTCCATAAAGTTAAGAATATTTGCCGCAGCATCAACACCGCCTAAGGTTGTTGATTTTACGTTTTCACTTCCTGTTAATTGTCGCTCCATAATTTCATCTAATTCGCGTAACGCACTGGGGTGAACGCCTTTCATGGTAGCAATACGCATAATTAAATCCGAGCGCATATTTTCAGGGAGATTGGTTAAAATCTCAGCAGCCTGATCGCCTTCCATAAGCGATAAAATAGTGGTAACAATTTGCGGATGCTCCATACGAATCATATCGGCAATTGAGCGCGCGTCCATCCATTTTAATTGCTCAATCCCTTTAGTGCTGCCGCCTTGTAAGATACGATCGAGGATGCTGCTGGCTTTATCAGGTCCTAAGGCACTGATTAACACAGTACGAATATAACTGTCGGTATCCATGCCTAATGAGGTACGACTTTTAACATCAAGAATAACTTCTTCAAGCACTTGATCCATCATTTCTGGCGTAATTTCAGTAATATTTGCCATCGTGGTACCCAGTACCTGTACCTCACGACGGTTCATATTTTTAAAAATCATCGCCGCTCTATCCATACCAATGGCAAGCATCAGTACCGCAGCACGTTCGGTTTTATTGAGTTCTTTCGTTGCCATAGTGGTTTATTGGTGAGTAGGTGACGGTCTACAATTAAGTATATTAATTTTTATAATCAGTGCTTAAGCCGCTGAGGTTTTGCAGCAATTCTGTGGTTAAACAACGTTGTTCATGTACGACTAAGAAATGTGGTTCGTTAACCAGTGTGGTCGTTCATAATGCTAATAAATGTATGAACACTTAACTTAACTAGCCGTGCAAAGGCAAGGCGCAAAGACCCAGCTGTCTTGCCGCGAACGTAAGGCGACATGGCGGCGTAACCGCCGTTATTTAATCCATGTTTTGATGACTTCAGCAACCAGTTGTGAATCATTATCAACTAATTTTTTTACATATTCTAAGCGACTTTCATAGGTTTGCGGAGTATCCAATAACAACATATCCACGGCTTGTTTATTTGCTTGTAATAAAAGATCCTCATCAGCTGGCGTTGCGATAGGCACACCGTTTTCATCAAACTGCACAGGGCGTCCCTGTGCATCAACGCTGCCCAACATTTGTGCTTGAATTTCTTTTTCTTTGGCGACTTCAGCCTCATGTTCAGCAACAATTTCTGCCTTAATCTCTTCTTCACTACGTCCTGCTAAACGGCGCATTGCAGGGCGTAAGACGCCAAAGATTAAGAATAATACAGCTAAGGCAGCGGCTAATTTTTTCATTGCATCAATAAACCACAACTGCTCCCACAGCGGCAATTCAGGTAAGGCTTCCAGTGCATCAGGTGCTTTAAAGGCGACATTAGTGACCGTTACTTGATCGCCACGTTCGTTATCAAACCCCACAGCTTGTTTAACTAAGTTAGTAAAGCGATCAATTTCTTCTTGATTATAAGGCTCTGATTTAGGCTTGCCTTCGGCATCAAACGAGTGTTTATTATCCACCACTACCGCAACCGACAAGCGTTTTAAAAGCCCTGTAGCAGAGCGAGTGTGGGTAATGGTTTTATCGACCTCAAAGTTTTTTGTAGCATTTTTTGAGGACGAGGCAGGGGTTGTGCTAGCACTGCTGCTGGACTGATTTTGACCGGGCGTGGTGGGTTTTTGTTGTGGCGTGGTTTGTGGCGAAGCGCCTGAAGCCGTGGGTTGATTTGATAAGGCGCCAGGAATACCCTGCGTACCTGGCAAAGAATTATTTTCTTCGGAAGATTGTTCGCTACGCAACACGGTATTTTTTGGATCAAAATTTTCCTGAGTTTTATCCATCTCAGTAAAATCAACATCTGCGGAAATTTGAGTACGCATACCATCACCCACTAACGGTGCCATGATATTGGCAATGCGTTCCATCAAATGTTCTTCAAGGTCTTTTTTATAATCAAATTGTTTGGCAGTTAAATACCCTAAAGAGGATTCTTTGCTGTTAAGGAGTCGTCCCTTTTGATCAACCACCGTCACTTGCTCAGCCTCTAATTGCGGCACACTAGACGCAACAAGGTGAATGATGGATTCAATTTGTTCTTTGCTTAACGAGCGACCTTGATAGAGATTAACCATTACCGAGGCGCTGGGTTTTTTGCGTTCACGAATAAAAACCGATTGCACCGGCAAAGCTAATAATACCCGTGCAGATTTAATATTTTGAATGGAAGAGAGTGTTTGGGCAATTTCACCTTCAAGTGCCCGCTGAAAACGCATGAGTTCAACATTTTTACTAGCGCCAATGCTTTGATCTTTATCGAGTAACTCATAGCCTAAGCTTTTACTGCGCGGCAAACCTTGGCCTGCAAGTTTAATTTTAAGCTCATTAACCTTGTCCATTGGTACTAGGATCGCTCCAGAGCCAGGTTCTACCTTGTATTTAACCTCTAGGGTATCTAAATAAGTAATGATGTCAGAGGTATCTTGTGGACCAATTTCGGCAAATAATCTGGCATAAGAAGGCGTATCAGACCACAGCACAACCGCCACACTGATGGCAATGCTTACCGCTAGAATAAGCATAATGCCCAATTGCTTAGCAATGGTCATTTGCGCCAAACCTTTCATGGCTGGATGAATAATTCGCTCGCTCGCTAACGCATCCTGAACGTTAGCTAGCATCGAATTAGTGGCGGGTGGAGTACTTTCTTGTTCACTCATGGGTAATCAGTGCTTGAACGGGTTTAATTAAGCCGCATTACATCGGCATATTCATGACATTTTGGTAAGCATCTATTAATTTATTTCTTACTTGTAAAGTGGCTTGAAAAGCAACGCCAGCTTTTTGTGTTGCCACCATCACATCGGCAATACTGGTCGTGCTTTTGCCTGCTTCAAAAGACTCTGTCAAATTCTTGGCGTTTTGTTGAAGTGAATTAACGGAATCAACGGATTGCTTAAGTAACTCACCAAAATTAGTTTCCGCTACGGGTGTTATTGGTTTAGCACTCGCACCACTGGCAGCAAAAGACATTGACCGCATTTGGGCTAGCATCAGATTAACATTCATGTCACTCATAAATTAACTCTCTTTGTGCAATTTTTAATTGTATGAGCATGTTTAATGCCAAACATTGCAACCAAGCTTAATTTTGGCTTCACTGAGTGAGCAGAAGCTTATTTTTATAAGCAGCGATAAATGCGACGACCCCTTAGTTTAACAACAGAGGACGCTTGCTATCCGTTAAGTAGCTTTAAAAAAATGTTGTAACACGCGAATTAAATACTGATGATCCAACACACCGGCACTTTCGCGTAGGCTGTGCATCGCCCACATAGGATTACCAATATCCAATGACCGCACGCCAAGTTTAGCAGAAGTAATGGGGCCGATAGTGCTACCGCAGGGTAAATCGCAGCGATGTGAATAACGCTGATAAGGCACGCCAACTTCTTGGCACCATTCAATAAATAGCGCCTCAGTAGGTCCTTCGGTGCTGTAGCGTTGATTTGCATTCACTTTTATCACAGGGCCGTTGTTTACAATGGCTTTGTGATCCGCATCATACGCTAGGGGAAAGCTGGGCTGATAGGCATGTGCCATGTCGGCGCTTATTAAAAAACTTTTTGCCATGGCGCGTGCAAAATCTTCAGCATTGGTCTGCGTGGCGAAAGCGATACGTTGCAAAATATCGGGTAAAAAACTGCCCCCAGCACCTTTATGACTTTCACTGCCAATTTCTTCATGATCAAAAAAAGCACACAGCTGCGTGGCGGGTGCCGTTGCACTCTCATTGGCTAATAAAGCAGTCATCGCGGCATGACAAGACGCCAGATTATCTAGTTGACTATTGGCATAAAATTCATGATTAGCCCCCCAAAACGTGCCTTTTTGGGTGTCGTAAACAGCTAAATCCCACCCTAAAATCTGTGCTGTAGCAAGGCCTGATTGCTCGCGTAATAAAGCGGTAAAGTAGTCAGCAGGCAATTGCTGTTCAACTACCGTGCTTAATATCAAAGGCAGTTCAGCGTGTTTCTGAAATTTTAAACCGTCCTCATTCACGCCACGATTCATGTGAATGGCTAAATTGGGTAAACGAACCAAGGCATCATTAAAACGCAGCAAAGTCGTGGCAATCAGGCCGTGGTCATTTTTATAGGTAAGGCGGCCAGCAAGACTTAAATCTCGATCAGCAAAGGTCGCTAAAATGGGACCACCATATACCTCAACATTAACGCGTAAAAATCCTTCAAGAGAATTAATTGCCTGTGGTTTAACGCGCAAGCCAGGTGAATCGGTATGCGCCCCCACTATGTTAAAGCCATGCTCGGCAAGCGGTGTCGATGCCATAATCCAAGCAATAATGGACGAATCATCACGAATGACGTAATAGCGTTGATTTGGCTGAAGTGTCCAGCAATCAGTTTCATAAAGACGTTGAAAATGCTGCGTCAATAACTGCTGCTCAAGTGTTGCTACAGCATGCCAAGGACTTGGGCTGGCATCAATAAAATCCAGCAATTGTTGAACCTGAGCATGGCTACTCATAAGGTTTCTTCGTAAAAATGTAGTGCCGCAGAATTAATGCAGTAACGCAGCCCCGTTGGCATAGGGCCATCAGTAAAGACATGCCCTAAATGTGCCGCACACGCCGCACACGTTACTTCAACGCGCCGCATTCCATGGCTCACATCAGCAATTTCCGCGATATTGGGTTTATCGATAGGTGCCCAAAAACTTGGCCAGCCAGAGCCAGAGTCGTATTTTGTAGTTGAGCTAAATAGCGGCGCATCACAGCACACGCAATGATAATTGCCAGCGCTTTTGCAGTCGGTGTAGTGACCTGTAAAAGGACGCTCGGTACTTTTTAAACGACAAATTGAAAATTGCTCGGGGGTGAGCTCAGCTTGCCATTCGGCTTCATTTTTTACCACTGAGGGTGAGTTAAGTGTTTGTTTATTCATAGTAACTCCTTGGTTGAATCAGTTGGCGATGTGGGTTGGGTGCTAGGATTTAGCGGTGTTCATTTAACGCTAAGGCGACCGCCTCGGCAACTTTAATACCATCAACTGCTGCTGATAAAATGCCGCCTGCGTACCCAGCGCCTTCTCCTGCAGGATACAATCCTTGGGTATTGATGCTTTGATACAAGGCGTTACGTTTGATGCGTATGGGTGAGGAGGTACGTGTTTCTACTCCCGTCAACAATGCCTCAGGCATAGCAAAGCCTTTGATTTTTTTATCAAAGACAGGCAAAGCCTCGCGCAATGCGGTGATGGCATAAGCAGGTAATGCAGTGCTTAAATCGGTTAAGTTTACGCCTGGCGTATACGAGGGCGACACTTTACCCAATGCCGTTGAAGTTTGTGCAGTTAAAAAATCACCCACTAATTGCGCAGGGGCGTGATAAGAACTGCCACCCAACACAAACGCATGGGCTTCTAATTGGCGTTGCAGAGCAATGCCAGCAAGGGGATGGTCGGGGTAATCACGTTCAGGGGTAATGCCTACCACAATGCCGCTATTTGCATTACGTTCGTTACGTGAATACTGGCTCATGCCATTAGTCACCACGCCATACGGTTCGGATGCCGCCGCAACCACGGTACCGCCTGGGCACATACAAAAACTATACACTGAACGCTGATTTTGACAATGATGCACCAGCTTATATTCAGCAGCACCCAGCTTAGCGTGACCAGCATAAGCCCCATAACGTTGGATATCAATTAAGGACTGCGGATGTTCTATCCTAAAGCCAATAGAAAAGGCTTTGGCTTCGACATACACGCCCCGCTCATACAGCACCTGAAAGGTATCGCGGGCACTATGCCCTATCGCTAACACCACATGCTGACTGTTAATAATCTCGCCATTAGAAAGTTGCACACCACAGAGGCGTTGGTGTTCAATTAAAAAATCATCGACACGACTTTGAAAACGTATTTCCCCCCCTAAGGCAATGATGCTTGCGCGCATACGCTCAACCATTGAGACTAATTTAAAGGTACCGATATGTGGTTTATTGACCCATAAAATTTCTTCAGGAGCGCCAGCCTTAACAAATTCGGTGAGCACTTTTCGACCGTAATGATGGGGGTCTTTGATTTGAGTGTAAAGTTTGCCGTCAGAAAAAGTGCCGGCTCCACCTTCGCCAAATTGCACATTGGATTCAGGATTTAAAACCCCTTGTCGCCATAAGCCAAACGTGTCTTTGGTACGTTCACGGACGGCTTTGCCACGTTCTAATAAGATTGGCTTAAAGCCCATTTGTGCCAAAATCAAGCCTGCAAATAAGCCACAGGGTCCAAGTCCAATAACCACGGGGCGTAGCGCCTGCGTTGCGGCCTGCGTGACCTGTCGATACTGTGTGTCGGGTGTTAATACCAGCTGAGGGTCTTGAGGGTTACGGGCAAGAATAGCCGCTTCTAACGGTGTATCAATATCTAAGGTGTAGATAAAAAAAATGTGTTGTCGATTGCGTGCATCAACACTGCGACGAAAGATGCTATAACGCATACCCGCCTCAGCAGGAATGGCCAAGCGCTGTAAAATTGCGGTGTTTAAATCATCGTCAGAATGATCTAACGGAAGTTTTAGCTCAATAATTCTTAGCATAGACAAGAAACAAAAATAAAAAATAGGCGACCAAGCTAACGCGGGACACAGTTAAAGGTCAGACCTAGCAAGGTGTCCCATATTAAGTGGGCAGCCTTTTCCTAGCGTAATAAAAAAAACAGCTTATTTCCACTCTAAGAGTTTCCATAAATTAACGCGGCTGCCTTTATCTAAATCACCGCTACGCACATCGAGTTGACCATCATTATTGGTATCAAGAAAATAATACGGTGCGCCAATTTCTGGAATAATTTTAATCATATAAAGTTGACCATTACGACGAAATTCTTGAATGGTCTTTTTTTCTTTACGATAAATTGTAATATCAGGTTCGATAGTTTCACCATCATGCAAGGCGCTGGGTGGCTCGGGCACTTCTGGCAAAGCTTCTAAATTATCTTTATAAACCCCTTCAACTGCCTGACTAATCAACGGCAATAACGTGCATACAGACAGTACCGCTAAACGACATAAATAACTGCGCATAATAGATTTCTCATAGCAAAAAATGGCTAGCAACTTAACACGGAACACAGGACAAGATTGGGTCGTTCGTGCTGACTCTTCGTTTGCGGCTTAGGGCTCAGCACGAACGGCGGCAGTGTTAACGGTGTTCTGTGTTAAGTGGGTCGCCTAAAAAATAATAGGGATTATCAGGGCGAGGGTATTTTTTAAGCCCTGTGGTAGCGTCTGCTTACAAGCAATCGCCATATTCCATCACTAACAAACGGCAATCAAAGAGCGTGTGTGGATATTGTGTAGCAATAAAAAAACGTAAGCATAATTCAAGAATAAGACAAACCGTGAGGGTGCGTGCGGCGGCGGCCCATAGTTTATGTCGACAATAACGCGAACAACGCCACACCGACACCAACCACCAAAGAATAGGAAACAGCACCATACCATGCACCGTTTTCCAACTAGCAATGGTATAGCTTACAGTACTAATTCGGTAATCAATATAAAACAGGACGATGTTAATTAATACAAAAAAAGGCCAGAAAGCACGCCATAACGACAAATTTCCCAGCCAGGCTGCATGTAAAAAGTGATACCAATTACCCAGCGCTTTATCTTGCCAATGCCGATCTACCTCATTGGTATAAAAAAAGCTTAACAAAAATATCGCCGCTAAAAAAATAAGTGCTTCGTAAACGGTAAATAAATGCGTGTAAGTAAAGATAATAGGTAACGTATGAATAAACATAAGTGCTCACCCTTAAATTAAATAACTGATGTTACGCAGACATGCACTGCGGATTGAAAACAACGTGTAAAGTGTCGCTATCGCGACGGCTTGTTAATCGGGTTCTCGCACCCGACGGCGAGATACTTTCTTTTGCGCCGCCAAAAGAAAGTATCCAAAGCAAAGGCAGCCCTGCCACGCCCTTTATGCCCTTGGGTACTTCGGGCTTATCCCGACAAAACCTGCGGTGCTCGGCGCGGCAAACAGGAAGCAAAACACGTTACTGCGTAACGTCAGTTAAATAAAATTACGTCTGAAGCGTTGTTGTGAGTTTACAAAAGGCACGGCTAATAGGCTTGAACGGTGAGCAGAACGGCGTTGCCCACCTTACACGAAAACAGCTAAAGCAGTTTTACTCCAAGAGTTATCCTTAAAACGCGTGCTTTTTATAAGAAAAACCAAGGGTTTTTGGTGACGGCCACCATGCCCATGTAAGCAAAACATAACATCGCGCCCGAAAATGCCAACCACCGATCTTTACCGCGCACGCGTAAACAAAAAATACCCAAGCCAACATAACCCAATAATGCCAGAAGTTTTGCACTTAACCAGCCAGATTCACCACTTAACCAATTACCTTGAATAACCAAAATAATGCCTGACAAGACCAAACAGCCAGTAATGACATGTGGAACAATTTTAAACAGGGATTGTTTAAGTAAGCCAGGATGGGTTTCAGAAATAATCACTCTGCCCACAAAGCTGACAATAGATAATAAAATAAAAGTAAGGTGCAAAAGTTTAATCATAATATGCTCGCGTAGAGTACAAAAAATAAGGGGGCTGAGTTAGGAGATAAAACTTACCTAAGTGCAGTCAATATAAACGTAAATGCCTATTTTACCAAAAGCCCAGCCATTCTTATTATAGCCTTCAGCATAAAACAGACGCGCCAGCTTTTCTTTGCTGTGCACAGTTAAGCAACACAGCCGTTTGCCTAAAGCCATGAGGTGCGCATGGCTTGGCGGTGAAGCTGAAGAGAGTCCATATTTTCATTATAAAAAGTGCGAAATATTCTTTTCACGTTTGTTAGACGGTGGGGGTTTGCTGTATAATTCTCGTGTTTTGTTACAATAAAATAACTATGGTTTTTATGCTTCTATCAATAAGGCTAAAATACTGTAAATAATAATAATAATAATAGCTTAGGCGCACCTCATGCTTTCTTTAGAACACCTTAAAAAATTATCGTTTAATGAACTGGGTATTTTGTTTGGGACGATAGTAACGACATTATTATTAATTTTATCCATTGTCATCACAGCGCAGATTTCACATGAAATCTCGTACAGCAGCACAGAAATTAATCTTTCCGGAAGACAGCGCATGTTAGTTGAGCGAATGGGCTTACTGGTGTTGCAAATGGAGAGTGCCGAGCGTTTAGGGCTAAATAAAATACTCATAACAGAACAGTTAAACGCAAGCAAGCTGCTGTTTACTGAGACCTTTTCTGCGTTTCAATACGGTGGAAAAACCCTTGATGCCTCAAATAAAAAAATACAGTTACGCGCCAGCCAATTTCCTGCAGGTAGGGCTGTGCTAGCTCAACTCAACACCGTATCCACGACCTATTTAAAAGCATTGCGCTTAATGACTGCCAATTCAACGCCACCCGAGCACTTCGCCGCGTTACAAAAAATTATGCAACTAGAGTCTCGCATGCTTGAGTTAACCTCTCTGTTCACGTATCAACTACAGCAATATGATGACCGGGAGCTTGCAGAGACAATGGCCTATAGAAATGGTCTGGCGGCCTTAAGCCTAGCCTGTCTAGTGTATTGGGGTCTTATTGGCAGCCAGCGCATTCAGGTACTGCTCAAAAAACACGCCGCGCAACAAGAAAAAATGCACATGTTAGATGCGTGTTTAGCCAACGCCAATGATGTAGTCATTATTGTTGCTGTGGGCGATCCTGAGGGCGTTTCGCATCCAATTACCTACGTTAATCATGCCTTTGAAAAACAATTTGGCTATGCTTACGAGGACGTTATCGGTAAAACCCCTGACCTATGGCTAGGCGAAAAAACAGACAAAGCAACACTTGAGCGCATTTATCAATCCTTAGCGGACGTTCAGCCAGTGTGTGCCGAACTGTTTATGTACACTAAATCGGGTGCTGAAACTATCCATGAAATAGCCATCACCCCCATTGTTAATAATGCTGGTGAGATTACGCATTGGTTGTCGATAGAGCGCGACATTACCGAGCGAAAATTAGCAGAACAACGCTTTCTGCAATTATCTCGCTGGCACCAAATCATTTTAAATCATGTGCCCGCGTTAGTGGGTTACTGGACGGCAGCACAATACAATGTGTTTGCTAATCAGGCGTATTTTGAGTGGTTTGCTATTTCCCCCGAAGCATTACACGACACACATTTATCAAACTTACTCTGTGCCGAGTGCTATCAAGAATTTGCGCCATATATCGCCAACACACTCGCTGGGCAAGCACAACGTTTTGAGCATCAATTACGCTGTCAGGATACTCAATCATTGCGCCATGTCATGATGGAATTTATCCCAGAATTAGCAGAGGGAATTGTTGTGGGGTTTTATATTTTTGGCTTTGATATTAGTGAATTAAAGCGTGCAGAACAGCATAAAAAAATATATGAAGATAAATTAAAAAAACTGTTTGAGTTAACTTCCTTGGGGATTGCCTTGCTTGATTTGGACGGGAATTACCTTGATGCTAATCAGGGCGTTGAGAAAATATTAGGGTATTCAAAAACAGAGTTACAACAGATGCACCACAAGCAACTCTCCGCACAACCCCTGACTGATTTAAGCTGGCAACAATTGAGCTGGTTAGTGAGCAACACTAATTACGAGTCATTTGAAACAGTCTATGTTGATAAACAGGGCAACAATATTGCAGTTTTTGTTAACGCAGTATTAATTTCAGACTTAGAGGGAAAGCCAAATATTTGGTTAATTATGGAAGATATTAGCCAACGTAAACTCGCAGAGGAGCAGCTATTACAGGCAAAAATTTATGCCGAAGAGCAGGCACTAGCAAAAGCAAACTTTTTGGCGACCATGTCTCATGAAATCAGAACGCCAATGAATGCCGTGATAGGCTTGTGTGCCTTGGCGTTAAATAAAACTATTTCTGCTGAAGTGCGCGATTATTTGCAAAATATCCAACGTGCTTCCGATAATTTATTACTGATTTTAAATGATGTTTTAGACTTTTCTAAATTAGAAGCAGGGCAATATTGCATAGAAGAAGAGGCGTTTAATCTTGAGGAATTACTTACTCATCTACACAATTTATTAGTCATTACTACCGATAATAAAGGCTTGTTTTTACGCGTTGAAAAAGCCTCTTCAGTGCCAGCAGAGTTAATGGGTGATGCCCTGCGTTTGCAACAAATTTTAACTAATTTATTAACCAACGCGATTAAATTTACCGCCACGGGCGGTGTTACGCTAAGTGTAAGCAGCGTTTCCTTAACGGCAAGCCACGCAGTGTTAAGGTTTAGTGTGCACGATACGGGTCTTGGCATGAGTCCACAACAACAAGAGAAATTATTCAAAGCTTATAGTCAGGTCGAGGTGTCCACTTCACGCCGTTATGGTGGCACAGGCTTAGGCTTAGCTATCAGTGACAAATTGCTAAATTTAATGGGCGGACACTTTACCGTCACCAGTGAGCCTGACCAAGGTTCATGTTTTAGTTTTGAGCTACGTTTGGCGCTTAATAAGGCAGCGCACGCCTCGACAACCGTTTCTGAAACAGTCAGCACGACAACGTCAGGCGGCTTACAACAGAGCTTACAAAAAAGCAGCGTCGGCATCACTGGCAAACATATCTTGGTTGCAGATGATTACGACTTAAACCAGCAAGTGCTGCAAGAGTATTTAGAAATGTCAGGCATGACTGTTGACCTCGCCAACAATGGCAAGGAAGTCTTGCAACGGCTAGACGAGAATACTTACGACGCCATCTTAATGGATGTGCAAATGCCCGAAATGAGCGGACTGGAAGCAACAGAACACATTAGAAAAGAACCGCGTTACGCCAATTTACCCATTATTGCCTTAACAGGCGGCGTAACAGCAGACGAGCAAGCCAGATGTGTCGCCGCTGGCATGAACTCCTTTGTGACTAAACCAATAAAAATTAAAGAGTTACTGGCAATATTGACAGAATATTTAGCGACTTAATACGGCGTAGATGGCAATTGCTGTGCACACACCACCAAGAGATGGACTACGCGCTGCGCTGCTTGATTGTAAATGCATGCGTGGGCGCACGAACTTCACCAAGTCTTAGGTTTATTTACTTGTCGGCAAACGCTTAATTGACCAAAAACTAAGCCAGTTTACCCAGTTTACCCAAAGCCTAACTTCGGCAACCAGCTCAGCAGAACAAGGAGAAGTCTCATGAATGTGGGCGTATGTTATGCAGAAATCGATAGACAATTATGGCTGCGTATAGAAGTGCCCGAGGACAGTACCATAGAAGACGCCATTAAATTATCTGGTGTGTTAACGCAGTATCCTGACATTAATCTAACGCGCAAAAAAGTAGGTATTTTTGGCAAGTGTGCCGCACTCAGTACACCAGTTAATGATAAAGGCTCTATGTGAATCGTAATGGGTAAATAATAAAAAATACGGCTACCCACTTAAGGCGCGACAGTTTCAGGTTAAGCCGTTCGTGGTGAGCTTGTCGAACCATGAGCGGCTTAACCGCCCACCCTTCGACAGGCTCAGGGCGAACGGTTAAGCCTTGCGCTGTGTCCCGTCTTAAGCATAAGTATCTACACAAATATTTAAGATCGTCATTCCGGCATGGATTGCCGGAATCCAGAAGCCATGGATGGCAATATTGGGAGTTTCAGACTGTTTTTTTATCTAAAAAACAGCTCAAACAGTAGATTGTTCACTTCCATGTGACCTAGATTCCGGCAATCCATGCCGGAATGACGTGCTGTAAAACTTGTGTAGATACCTATGCGTCTTAAGTGGGTAGCCAAAAATACCGCTAAACACAAATCTTATCCACGCTCAAAACGTTCAAGTCGTCATCCCGGCAGGGAATGCCGGGATCCAGTGTATAAGGATGTACTACTCTACAGCGCATAGAATTTATTAACATTAAACTATAAATTAGCTAGTTGTATGCTTTGTAAGTGCCCTCCATGGCAACTAGATTCCGGCGATCCATGCCGGAATGACGGCTCTGGGACGTGTAGTCATATCAATTCTTCTTATGACCCGCTTATTTTTAATTATGTCACCCACTGTAAATCACATAGAGCCAAGCTTAAGAAGTTTGTTGAGCGCTGGTTGAAACGCATTTGAGACGATAAACGTATTTTTTTTAATCAGTCATCTATGATTTACTCCCCCTCGCAAGCGCGTCCCTTTTCACACAGGGGGTGCTTACATCCCAATACTTTTACCGTCTCGTGTGCTATGTAACGCTAAATTCAGTTGTAACGCGCGTAACGGCGTTTAAATATACCAAGATTTTGGGAATTCTTCTTTTGTTAAGGGCGTGACGGTAAGCACGTGTTCAATACCTGTTTTATCGAGAATAGCCACCTCTACTTGCTCAGCTTCTCTGCCTTGACCAAAACGTGCGGTAATGCGTGCTGCTAAATGCAGGTCTTCGGCAGAGACTTCGCCGTCAAGTAATACTAAGGGTCCGTTATGGCTGACAGCAAGTAGACTGATGAAGTCTTTTTTATAGCCTTCTAAAAAACGCGCCTCGCCTTCCTCTCTAGCGACAATCAATTTAAAGTGGGGGGCTGGACGAATATGTCTACCCACTTTAAGTAGCATGACATCATCTAATTCATACTCTTTTGATCCTTGTGCTTTCCACAAATCAACTAATTTTGCTGAGTAAAATTTATCCACTAAAAAACAACAGCCCCCCGCAGGTTGTGAATAGTCCTCAAAACCAAACTGTTCCGCCATGGCTATTTGTGGTTTTCTGGAGCGTCCAGTGATGTCATGGAGTTTGTCACGATTAATCCAGCCTTCGCGTTCAGGCAGGGTGGCGGGTAAATTTTTAGCACATAAGGGGCGCAGTAATAAATCCTCTGCACCCGACTGTTTGGCAATAATCGGCATGGTACTTTTACGTTGCGACATGGGACGTTGCCCAATCACTTCGCCCGTAATAATAAAATCAAAGTCATTTTCTGCTAGCCATTGTTTGGCACGATTGACCATAAAAATTTTACAATCTAAACAAGGATTTAAATGTGCGCCATAGCCATGCTTTGGATTAATTAATACTTTTTTGTATTCTTCAATCACATCAACAATATGCAGTTTAATGCCTAATTGTTCGGCAACCCATAAGGCGTTATTACGTTTGGGATTGGCTTTATCTTTGTTACGAATGGCGTGGGTATGCCCTTCTACACAAAAACCTGTGTAAAAATTAATGCCTTCAACATGAATGCCTTGCGCCATGACTGTTTTAGCAGCCAACATTGAATCTAAACCACCTGAAATTAATGCGACTGCTTTTCTTTGCTTACTCATACGTTGCTTCAGTTCTTATAAAAAATAATGTCATTATACCCAGTTAAAGCGTTTGATTGAATGCTGAGCTTGATGGTTGAGCACTGTTCATTATGGTGTTTAACAAAAATAAAGAATGCAGGCTTTTTTTAGTTGTCTACAGTTAAGCACTTCAGTCGTTTGCCCTGCCCTTTCGTCTTGTCGGTTAAGCCGCTCATGGTTCGACACGCTCAGCACGAACGGCTTAATCTTGTTTGATAAGTTCAGGAAAATGTGATCATTGGGTTATAGCACGGTATCGCAGCGCTCAGCTATTTGTGTGCATTGCAGCTTTTTAATATAGCCATTGCTTCATCAAGCTATGACCATGCTGTTTAAGCCAGCTTCTGTGGGTTTGGTAGTGGGGTAAATGCGTATGGACTAAGCGCCAAAAGTCAGCGGAGTGATTTTTTACTTGGATGTGACACAGTTCATGAACGACCACGTATTCCAGCACTTCTGGTGGCATCATTAGCAGTAAGCCATTAATACTTATGTCATTATTAATGCCGCAACTGCCCCAACGACTTTTTTGAATTTTTATCTTAATTGAGGTTGGTTTTAGTTGGTATCGTGGAGAATGTAAAGCAACCAGTTTGTTAACCTGCGGTAAGCTTGCTTGTTGCAGCCACGTTAAAAGCGTTTTTTTAATGAGGCTATTGCGTTCCTCTGTGGTGTTTAGGGTGCTGGGCAGGTGCACGATAAAACGATCGGTAAAGTCAAGTTTAATTCGGTTAGTTGGGCTAGTAAGCAGTTCAAGGGCATAGGGTTTGTTTTGCACTAAGATGGGTGTGGTTTGGTAATCAAAACTGTTGGCTATGCCTTGGGTTTTGAGCATTAATTTTTTTTGAGAAGAGAGAATCCACGCTTGTTTTGCATGAACAAAAGCCTGAATCTCTGTTTCTGAGACAGCCAGGGGGGCGACCACTTCAATTTTTTGTGCGCTGACGATTATGCGCAAGTAAGACGCTTTGGTGCTGCGTCTAAGCTGATAAGTGAACGCCAATGTTGAGGTCATTAGTGGTCAAGTAAGGCACGGGGCTGTGACATGGTTAAGCAGGCCTCGTCTGTGGTTTCATCTTTTAACTGCACGCCCGATAATTTGCGCTGCGTTGCTTGGCTGAGTATATACAGTAATTTTTTTATCGCATCGGAGTAACTTAGTCCGTGCTGATGAATATTAGAAATGCAGTTACGATCGGCATCGGTGCTGACTCCCGCTTGCGCTTGATAGGTAAAATAAATACCTAAACTATCTGGCGAGCTTAAGCCCGGGCGTTCACCAATTAAAACTATACACAGTGTGGCATTTAGCTGTTGAGCAATGGGGTCGCCAATGGCAACCCGTCCATGCTGCACTAAACACACGGGAGCAAGATGCAAACCTTGTTGGTGTAAGTGCGGAATTAAGTGTGTGACTAGGGCTGCGGCGTGGTGGCTAATTGCACTGGACGATAAGCCGTCAGCAATAACAATCACGACATCATGAGAGGAACTACTCTCCTTACGTAAGCGTTCAATAGAGGCATTTGTTAACTGTTTGCCTAAGTCAGGACGCTGTAAATAGAGCTGTTGGTTTTCTGCTTGCGTCTGTAATTGCAGCGTTTTGATTCCGTGTTGTGTAAATTGCTGACTGAGTGCTAAAAAATCCAAGGGAATATGTACCGCATCGCGTGCTAAGGCATGGGCTAATTGGAATTCAAGCTGCGCGTGGGTGGGTAAACTGGTGCCTGCGCGACCTAAAGCAATGCGTGCTGGAGTGAGGTGGCGTAAGTGTGTCCATGGATCAGTTTGGTTGGGCGTAGTAGGAAGTTGCGTCATCATTCAAACCTAAAGCGTTAATGATTGGAAGAGTTTTGGGAGTTCACTGCGCTCTGCTAAGGTATTCTCTGTATTAAAAATACCGTGACGAATCAGCCAGTGTTCAAATTCTGGGGCGGGTTTTACCCCTAAGACTTGACGTAAATACAAAGCATCATGAAAAGATGTGGATTGATAATTGAGCATAATGTCATCTGCACCGGGTACGCCCATGATAAAAGTGCCTCCTGCTACGGCAAATTGCGTGAGTAACATGTCCATGTCATCTTGATCGGCTTCAGCGTGGTTGGTATAGCAAATATCACAGCCCATCGGTAAGCCTAACAGTTTGCCGCAAAAGTGATCTTCTAAGGCAGCACGAATAATTTGTTTGCCATCATAAAGATATTCTGGACCAATAAAACCTACTACGGTGTTGACTAACAAGGGATCAAATTTTCGTGCAACGGCGTAGGCACGTGCTTCACAGGTTTGTTGATCGAGCCCTTCATGGGCATTGGCTGATAAGGCACTGCCTTGGCCGGTTTCGAAGTACATGCACTGCTTGCCAAGGGTGCCGCGTTGTAATGCCTGCGCCGCTTGATAGCCTTCAGTGAGTAAATTGAGGTTAATTCCAAAACTGCTATTTGCGCGTTGGGTGCCAGCAATCGATTGAAAAACTAGGTCAACTGGGGCGTGCAGTTCAATGGCAGCAAGGGTGGTGGTGATGTGGGCTAATACGCAGGCTTGCGTAGGTATCTGGTAGCGTTCAATGAAATCACTGATTAAATGCAGTAAACGCAGTGTGGCTGACATATTATCGGTGGCGGGATTAATGCCAATAACAGCATCGCCACAGCCATACATTAAGCCATCAATAATGCTGGCGGTAATGCCTTGTGGGTTATCAGTGGGATGATTAGGTTGCAGACGTGTTGATAAACGCTGGCTTAAGCCAATGGTATTGCGAAAACGCGTAATTATTTGGCATTTTTTTGCCACCTGAATTAAATCTTGTATCCGCATAAGTTTGGACGTCGCGGCAACCATTTCAGGGGTGAGCCCAGGTGCAAGTGCGGTTAAGGCCTCAGTGCTGGCGTGCGGTGATAATAACCAATTGCGAAATTCTCCTACAGTGAAGTGACTGATGGGGGCAAATGCACTGGCATTATGGTCGTCTAGGATTAAGCGCGTCACTTCATCGTGTTCATAAGGCACGAGTGCTTCAGTTAAAAATTGGCTTAAGGGGACGTCGGCTAAGACCCATTGTGCGGCGACACGTTCCCGATAATTGCTTGCCGCAACACCCGCTAAAAAATCTCCTGAACGCGGAGGCGAAGCTTTGGCGAGTAAATTACGCAGCGTTTTGAATTCGTAGCTGACGTTTGCAAGATGGGTTTTGTACATAATTAATTCAAAAACGGTAAGGCATAATGTATTGGCTGTGAGGCGATACAACGACTGGGTCGGTGTCGAGACTGTGAAAGTATTTATGTGGGAGAGGCTTTAGCCTCGAATTCGAGGCTAAAGCCTCTCCCACAT
>QYQN01000160.1 GCA_007280895.1 Methylococcaceae bacterium | reverse complement strand
TTATCAATTTTTATTAGTGTTACAAACTGATGCCATTATTTTACGCGATGAGTGTGAGTATTGGTGCGCACAGCCGTTTGATTATATTGGTGCACCGTGGCCAGATGGTTACGAGCTGTTTGTCAATGCGGGACGTTTTGAAGGTGAGTATGGCAAAGCGGTAAAAGTCTTTGTGGGGAATGGTGGTTTAAGTTTGCGTAGAATCGATAAGTGTTTAGCTTTACTTGATGAATTTAAAGATATTTTAGACGTTTTTGAACGCACCGGCTCAAGTGAAGATTTGTTTTTTTCGGTTATGGGTGCCTTGTCTAATAATTTTATTATTCCTAATGAAATTATCGCCTCACGCTTTTCTATGGAACTAAAACCGTCGTTGTATTTAACAATTAACGGCGGGCATTTGCCTATGGGTGGACATGCGTGGTGGAAATATGAGCCTGATTTCTGGCGACAACAGTTTGCTGAGCAATTATCTGCCTTGCCTGAGGCGTGGCTTAACCATGGGTAACCGCTTGTCATGAAAAAAATAATGCGTGTCACTTGGCTAGTTATGTGTTGTGCATCGTGGACGGTTAATGCGCAAGATTTGCTCGAACTCTATGAACTTGCTTTACAAAATAATCCCCAATTAAAACAAGCTTACGCGAATCAATTAGCCGTTTCTGAAATTACAAATATCAGCCTAGCTAATTTTTTGCCTTCAATATCTGCCGTAGGGCAAGGTATGGGTAATCAATTAAGTAATCAGAGAGCAACTTACCAAGGCAGTGGTTTTCAACAATATGTTGATAATTCACTCACGGTTAATTTATTACAACCCGTATTTCATTGGGAACATTGGTTGCAATTAAGTCAGGCAGAAAATCAACTTGCTCAGGCTGAAGCGGCTTATCATGCCGAGCTGCAAACCTTAATGGTTAAGGTGGTTGAGGCGTATTTTAATGTGTTGTCCGCCGAAGATAATGTAATGTTTTATCATATCGAACAACAGGCGATTGCGCGGCAAGTCGAGCAAGCAAAACAACGTTTTGCCTTAGGATTTGTGGAAGTTACTGAAGTGCGTGAAGCCCAAGCCGCGTTTGATCAGGTGATGGCTAGCGTAACGGCTGCCGAGGCCTTGGTTGAAAATCAAAAAGAAGCATTAATTGAAATTATTGGTGAGCAAACCTTAGTGTTGCTGCCACTGCAACCGATAATTC
Organism: Methylococcaceae bacterium; assembly: GCA_007280895.1. Lineage (GTDB taxonomy): Bacteria > Pseudomonadota > Gammaproteobacteria > Methylococcales > Methylomonadaceae > Methylovulum. Next base: position 19,357 of record QYQN01000160.1, on the reverse strand, counting down.
CCTTAGTTAAGCCACACCCTGAAAGCATCGAAGAATGGAGTAAAACGTCAGAGGTAAGTAATTTTAAAATTATTTCAGCCTTCAATCAGGTCGAGGTTGCACGTAAAACGGTTGATTTACAACGTAATGGGCATTTACCAAAACTAGATGTTGTGGCTTCTTACGGCGAATTTGATACCACCAGTTCATTCGGTTTACGAGGAAATACACAGAATATTGGTCTTAAGCTCTCTATTCCAATGTATGAAGGTGGTGCAGTAAATGCCAAAATTCGTCAAGCAAACCATAAGCTTGTTGAAACGCAAGAAGTGCTTGTGGCGGTAAAACGTGCTGTTAATCGTCAGGTTAAAGAGGCGTATCGAGGCATGACTACAAGTATTAGCCAAGTGTTGGCGTTCACTACCGCAGTTAAGTCCTCAGAGTTGGCGTTGGAAGCGACGCAGGCAGGATACGAAGTGGGAACACGAACTTTGGTCGACGTGTTAACTGAGCAACGGAATGTGTACCGTGCTAAACGTGATCTTTCTCGTGCTCGTTATGATTATTTAGTCAATGGCGTAAAATTAAAGCAAGCGGCAAGTAGCTTGACTCAGCTTGATGTTGAGCAGCTCAATCATTTATTGCAGCCAGCAGGTCAATGAAGTTTTCCTGTGCGCTGCGCTAGTCACACAGGAAGCTGCATAAAACAGTATACGTGGTGGTGGTGAGTGGGGTATCACGTCTTTAACCAGCTTGATAGGTTTTATTTAAACGGTTTAAATGCTAAGCACTCTGTTCTTTCTTAAGTAGGTCGTTAACGCGCTTATCGACATTCTCGCTCAGTCCAATTAATCTAGCTATCAATGTCTTTTGCGGTAATCATAATAAGGGCGTTGGATAATTGGTCTGGGTACATAATGGAAGTGAGGTACCGGCGTTATTATTCGTGCTGGTGGCACAATAATTCGGGCGGGTGGAATCACGGGGTAAACGCGGCGTGGCACAACATAGCGAGGCGGAGTCACCACGGTGTATCTGCTTCTATAAGCAGGTACTTGGTAAGCGCAGGCAGTTAAGTCTAGTATTAAGCAAACTAAACACGCAGTTTTGATAAATATGTTCATGGGAACTCCTGGTTATCTCATTAAAAAAAGTTAAATAAATTATAAGGTGAGCACACTGAATGACACCTGAATTAGCCTAGTGCAACGGAGATTTATGCGCGTTATTTTGACAGAAAAACCTTCTGTTGCACGAGATATTGCACGTTGTTTAAAAATAAATCAGCGTCATGATGGCTATTTTTCAGGGAAAAATGTTCAGATTACTTGGGCATTTGGTCATTTATTAGAATTAAACGAACCCAATGATTATCAGCCAGAATGGAAGCGTTGGACGATTTCAGACTTGCCTATCATTCCTGAGGTGTTTAAATTAAAAACAAAAGAAGATGCGGGCGCCAAAAAGCAATTACAAATAATCAAACGTTTATTTAACAGTGCCAGCGAAATTATTTGTGCAACAGATGCAGGGCGCGAGGGTGAGTTAATTTTTCGCTACATCTTAACGTGGACACATTGCCAGCAAACGCCCGTTAAACGTTTGTGGATTAGCTCAATGACAGATGAAGCTATTTTGCAGGGGTTTAAAAATTTACGCGACGGCGCTCATTATGAAAGCTTATATCAAGCGGCACGTTGTCGAAGCGAAGCAGATTGGATTGTGGGTTTAAATGCCACGCGCATTTATACCTTAAAATATGGTGGGAAAGGGCGTTTATGGACAATTGGGCGTGTACAAACGCCTGTTTTAGCAATGATTGTGCAAAAAGATAAAGAGATTGCCTTGTTTGTGGCGCATGATTTTTGGGAGTTACATACCCGCTATAAAGAAGTTGATTTTACTTTTACAGGTGGACGATTTGAACAACAACACGCAGCAGAGACCTTATGTGCGGCGTGTGAACAGAAGCTATTTGAAATTACTGCTGTTAAAAGCAAACAAGAAACATTATTGCCGCCGTTGTTTTTTGATCTAACGACTTTGCAAAAAGAGATGAGTCGGCGTTATGGCTTTACTGCCGAACAAACATTAGGTTACGCGCAACAATTATACGAAAGTAAACATATTACCTATCCACGAACAGACAGCCGCTATTTAAGTACCGATCTAAAACCCACCATTAAGCCCTTGTTAAATGCTCTGCGAACGCTTTTTAATGAGCCTATCGCCGCACTTGATTTAACTGCCTTAACATTAACAACGCGTTATTTTAATGATGCAAAAGTGGCTGATCATCATGCCATAATCCCCACGCGCACCTTGCCAGCGCAGCGTGAATTAACAACACCCTTGGGCAAAGTGTATGAGGCAATTGTTATTCGGTTTATTGCTGCTTTCTATCCTCCGTGTATTAAATTAATCACCGTGGTATCAGGTAGCGTGCTCGACGTTGATATTCCTTTTAGAACTCAAGGTACTGTGATTGCCCAAATAGGGTGGCAGGTGCTGTATAAACAGGGTGCTAATGAAGATAAAAATGAACGGCTGCTTCCTGCTTTTGTAAAAGGTGAAACAGGTACGCAAGAACCCTTTATTTCGCAAGGACGGACAACGCCGCCAAAGCCTTATAATGAAGCCAGTGTGTTGAGTATGATGGAGTCAGCAGGAAAAACCTGTACCGATCCAGAATTAAAAGAAGCCTTAAGAGAAAAAGGCTTAGGCACGCCCGCAACACGCGCAGCGATTATCGAAACCTTAATTAAACGAGGATACATTGAGCGTCAGCATAAAGCCTTGTTAAGTACCGCAAATGGACGTTATTTATTGGCGATTATTCGTGATGAACGTTTAATATCCGCTGCAATGACGGGCGATTGGGAGGCAAAATTAAAGCAAATTGAACGCGAAACCTATGACGCTAAGCAATTTATGGCTGAAATTGTACACTTTACACAGCAACTTATTGAGGGAGCAAAGCAGCCACGCTTCGATGTCGAGCACTTAGGAAATTGTCCACGCTGTCAGCAGCCAGTGATTGAAGGAAAAAAGGGCTATGGGTGCAGTGCGTGGAAGGAAGGCTGTACGTTTGTGTTGTGGAAAACACAGTGGGGTGTAACACTAACACGCGCCTTAGTCAGTGAGTTATTGCGCTGCTCCTCTACCTTGCAAGCACAAGTTGTTACGATTGATGGCGATAGTTTATTGGCGTATTTAACGTTAACCGTACAAGGAGACCTTGGTTATCAGCCCTCAGCAGTAAAATCATTAACGCCTTTGACGCAAGCCATTGCTACGACTGAGGTGCTGGCTTTATGTCCGTTGTGTCACAGTGAAGTTATTGAAACATCAAAAGCGTTTTCATGTACTCAGCAAGCCAATGGGTGTTCCTTGTTGATTTGGAAAACCATTGCACATAAAAAAATCACGCTAGTCATGGTAAAGAAGTTGTTGAAAAAAGGTGAAACAGGCGTATTAAAAGGCTTTAAATCAAATAAAGGCAGTGCTTTTTCTGCTAATTTAAAATTAGTAGACGGCAAAGTGGTGATGGATTTTAGCAAAGCTGTTCCATGAGTGCGTGAGTGCAGGGTGAGTAAATGGTATTAGATGAGTATAACTAGCCATTGCAAACGTTATTTTTCACTAATAAGATATTAATAATTTTAATTTAATAAAAGGGCGATTATGAGTAATGTATTTAGTTTTACAGGAACAGTTGGGCGTGATGCGGAAGTGCGTTTTACGCCAGCGGGTATGGCTGTGTTAAATGTCACGGTTGCCAACAATGTTGGTTTTGGTGATAAACAACAAACTTTGTGGATACGTGTGGTGTTGTTTGGTAAGCGTGCTGAAGGGGCGTTGCAAAATTATTTAAAAAAAGGTCAGCAAGTATTTGTGTCAGGTGAATTAGCCCAAAATGAATATAAAGCCAATGATGGCACTATGAGAATGAGTTTAGATTTAACCGCAACAGTGATTGATTTAGTGGGTAAACGTACTGACGCCACACAGCCAGCACAACAGGTTAATCAACCTGCCATGCGTTCATCTTCTGCACCACAAAATGAAGGGTTTGATAATTTTGATGCTCCTTATGATGATGGCATTCCTTTTTAAGAGTCACCCACTACATGTTCAAAACATTTTCTGTTATGGCGTTGAAAGCGGTTATTCAGCTGTACAAAGAAAAACACGAGCAAGTCTTGCAATCACGCAACTGGTTTAAAGATTAGTGATGCTAGCTTAGTTTGTCGAAAGCCAAAAGCATTTTTATGGCAGTATGACGGCTTGATAGTAAGCACTTGAATTAAAATATGCCCACCTTATACTAATTAAACGTCACTTGTCCTGACGTTAAAAAAAGGTATTCTTAGCAAACAAGAAGTGTAGTAACTACTAACATAGTATTAATCCCATCCCTCTTAATTAGGAACTTGTAATATGAAATATAATCCTGCTTTAACGCATACCGAAACCAGTAGTTTGGCAACTAACAAATTATTACGTAACACCTATATGCTGTTATCAATAACTTTATTATTTAGTGCAGTAACGGCTGGCGCGTCGATGTATTTTAACTTGCCACATCCTGGTTTAATTGTAACCTTGGTGGGTTTTTATGGCTTGCTGTTTTTAACCACTAAGTTTCGCAATAGCAGCATGGGCTTGGTCTGTGTTTTTGCCTTAACTGGTTTTATGGGCTTAACCTTAGGGCCAATTTTATCTATGTATGTGCATGCTTTTAGTAACGGCACAGAGTTAGTCATGATGGCATTGGGCGGCACGGGCTTCATCTTCTTAGGCTTGTCTGCGTATGCGTTAACTAGCAAACAAGATTTTAGCTTTTTAGGTGGCTTTTTAATGGTAGGTATTTTAGTGGCCTTTTTAGCCAGTATTGGTGCCTTGATTTTTGCTATCCCTGCTTTATCGTTGGCAGTATCGGCGATGTTTATTTTATTGATGTCTGGCATGATTTTATTTCAAACCAGCGCAATGATTAATGGCGGCGAGACTAACTATATTTTAGCGACGGTAAATTTATACGTCACTATCTACAACTTATTCTTAAGCTTGTTACAAATTTTAGGTATTTTTGGTCGTGATGACTAATGTTAATCGCTGTCTCTTCTCGTGCTTTATAGTTAAACACTAGCATAGGGTAAGGCTGACTAGCTGTACGTGCTGTAATTCACTTAACAATCCGCTCTTCTTGCATTGATAAAAACAGGAGCGGATTGTCATGAGCCAAGCTTAAGTAAATGTAATGGCTAACTTCTTGTTGCCACAATTATCTAGCGTAATTGCCAAGTTGACCGATATGTCGTTTCTTTTTTAAAGTCTTGCCAGACATAATCGGGCGTGACAATAGGTTTGGTTGGGATCATAAAGGTAACTAAGTCGTAGGTGCCGCTCAAGGTTCTTCCTACGCAGTGCACTATTCCAGTAATAAAACCAGCGGTTGCCGCATAGGCTGGGCCTTGTTCACGATTGCTTACCATCACTGTTTTAGGTATCTCAGCAATTCCTGTCACCGCATTAGCTAAACCATTACCTAGTTTTGATCCAAAGCGTGCAGGATAACTGGACGCTTCAGCATGATAAGACAGCGTTAATAGTATCGCGAGGCACACGCCAATATTTACTTTTTGCTTCATTGTTAACTCCACAGTTATTAAAAAATCATCTTTTGTTTACTCTAAATAATTAAGCGCACATTTTTTAACCTGAGTAAGCATCTAGCCATAGCTACGTTGGTCGGGTCTAATACCAGTGTAATTACTACGCCTTTTTAAAAAATACCTACACACTTACTTAAGTCTCTTCATTTTAGCAATACTACGATAATTCACACGCATCTAAGTTGACTTTTTTGCCTTATAATTTACAACAGTTTTTTCATCTTTCTTATATTATCAAATTATGAGCTTATTAACGCTTTATGCTGTGGCTTCTGCTAATTCAGCACCCAAAATAATCAAAAAACTTAATGATTTTAAAGATATTCATGAGGCATTAAAAAGCATCAATGTGCGATTTGAGCGTTGGACTACGCATGATCATATCGCTGCAGATGCCAATGATGACGCTATTTTAGCCGCGTACCAGGAAGCAATCGAATGCTTACAAGTGCAGCATTCGTTCCAATCAATTGATATCATCCGCGTAACGCCAGATCACTCCGAAAAAATGCAGCTTAGACAAAAGTTTCTTGCTGAGCATACCCATAATGATTTTGAAATTCGCTTTTTTATTCAGGGCTGTGGCTTATTTTATTTACATGTTCAAGATACTGTCTTTGCAGTGTTATGTGAACAAAATGACCTTATCAGTGTGCCTGCTATGACACCACATTGGTTTGATATGGGGGCTGAACCTAGCTTTACCACGCTGCGTTTTTTTACAACAGCAGAGGGTTGGGTTGCTGATTTTACGGGCGATACACTGGCTAACGCTTATCCCACTTTAGATCAAACACGCGCAACATTATTATGATTAAAGCTATTGTTACTGATATTGAAGGCACTACCTCGTCGCTGTCCTTTGTTAAAGACGTGCTCTTTCCTTATGCATACGCACAGCTACCCGAGTTTGTTCGCCAACATCAACACACCGCACCGGTTGCTGAACTATTACACGCGGTGGCCTTAGAGGCTAAGTTGCCTTTTGCGGTAGATAGTTTAATAAAACAATTATTAACGTGGAGTGAAGAAGATCAAAAAGTTACTGCCTTAAAAGCCTTGCAAGGATTAATTTGGGAGATTGGGTATCAGCGTGGTGATTTTACGGGACATATTTATCAAGATGCGGCAGAGCAATTACGTGCATGGCATGCACAGGGGTTGAAGTTATATGTGTACTCTTCTGGCTCAGTGCATGCACAAAAATTATTATTTGCCCATACAGCTTATGGTGATCTAACCCCGTTGTTTACAGATTATTTTGATACCCAGATCGGCCCTAAACAAGCACCTGAATCGTATCAAAAAATAACTGACAGTATTGGTATTCCAGCTGAACACTGCATGTTTTTATCTGATATAAAAGAGGAATTAGATGCAGCTAAACAGATTGGCTTTAACACTATTTGTTTGTGCAGAGATCAGTTATCTAACACGCTTACAAACCATCAACGTGCTAAAAACTTCGCAGAGTGCCAATTAACATTTTAAGGTTAACCGTTGCGATACCCTGATAAGCCGGGTTAACGCTTTCTATATTGAGTAAAAATGGCGAAGCGGACGGGACTCGAACCCGCGACCACCGGCGTGACAGGCCGGTATTCTAACCAACTGAACTACCGCTCCATTTTTTTGAGTGGCGCATTATATAATTTTTTAACGATTAAGCAAGTGGATTAATGCTCAAGGTATTATGTTTACATCTTGCTTTAGCTTGTTAGCGTTAAGCATTGCAACACAGCGCGTTATTGTCTGTAAAATTTCTTCGCTAGAATAAATCATTTATGTGCATCCAAACAAAGCAGCTCGCATTTGTGAGATACTAGCCGGCTTTATTTTTACCTTGACCACACTATTGCACAAGGAGCTTCATCATGACCACACTGGTTGGCATAATTATGGGTTCAGCGTCAGATTGGGATACCATGCGTTTTGCTGAAGAAACCCTCGATCAATTAGGCATTCCCTATGAAATTGACATCGTTTCTGCACATCGCACGCCAGATAAACTATTTACTTATGCAGAAACTGCCGAACAACGCGGGCTTCAAGTCATTATTGCGGGCGCAGGTGGTGCAGCCCATTTACCCGGCATGACAGCTGCAAAAACTAATTTGCCAGTGCTTGGCGTTCCTATTCAATCTAAAGCCCTTAATGGCATGGATTCTTTGTTGTCTATTGTGCAAATGCCCGCTGGGATTCCAGTAGGGACACTCGCTATTGGCAAGCCTGGCGCGATTAACGCCGCACTCTTGGCGGCCAGTATTTTGGGCACGCATTACCCTGAGTTTCGTGAAGCACTCAAGCAATTTCGTCAGTCTCAGACGGCAACAGTGCTGGCTAATAATGATCCTAGAACGGAGACGTTATGAAAATAGGAATTTTGGGGGGAGGGCAATTAGCACGAATGATGGCGTTAGCAGGTATTCCTTTAGGGATGGAATTTATTTTCTTAGAGCCCGCCGCTGAGGCGTGTGCCGCAGGCTTAGGTGAGCATCTGCATGGTGATTACAATGATCCAACACTGTTGGCCGAATTAGTCAAACGTGCGGATGTTGTCACCTATGAATTTGAAAATGTCCCGGCGGCAACGGCTGAATTTTTAACCAGTCATACCTTAGTATTTCCTCCTGCTGAGGCCTTAGCTGTTGCTCAAGATAGATGGATAGAAAAAAACTTTTTAAACCACCTGGCGATTCCAACGCCAGCGTATGCAGCAGTTAATTCGTTAGCTGAATTAACGCAGGTCATGCCTAGTTTTGGCTATCCAGCTATTTTAAAAAGCCGTACCCAAGGGTATGACGGCAAAGGGCAATCGGTTTTGCATACCGAGCATGATTTAGCTAACGCTTGGCAGATTTTAAAAGGGGTTCCTGCCATTGTCGAAGCTTTCATACCTTTTGAACGGGAAGTCTCAATTATTGCAGCTAGAAATCGTTCACACGAAATTGTTTTTTATCCGCTTTCAGAGAATCATCATCGCAAAGGGATTTTACGCACAGCCCAGTGTTTGCCTAATGATTCTTTACAAGCACAGGCTGAAGAACTCGTTTCGCGCTTACTTAACGCCTTAGATTACGTGGGAGTTTTAGCGTTGGAATTTTTTGTTGTAAATAATCAATTAATGGCTAATGAATTTGCACCACGCGTTCATAATTCAGGTCATTGGTCGATTGAAGGCGCACAAATCAGTCAATTTGAAAATCATTTGCGAGCTATTACTGACTTACCTTTAGGGTCAACCGCCCCAGTTGGTTTTAGTGCTATGATTAACTTTATTGGTGCTTTACCTGATATAAAACAAGTCTTGACTATTCCTAACGCACACTTACACTCGTATAACAAAAAACCACGGAAAGGTAGAAAAATTGCTCATGCCTGCTTGCGCACTTTTACCGCAGATGCTTTACAAGATGGCATTGAAAAATTACGTGCACTTGCAGATATAACAGACAAAAGTTAGGCTTTTAGTGCTTTTTACATGGTAATTATCTTATGCTATGCTAATTTGCAATTTTTTAATGTAACCTTTTCTTCGCTACTTATCACTTAGTGCTTAAGTCGCTTTTACTGTGAGAAACCTATGACACAACCAAGCACGCTCCAAACCACTGTGCAGGATGTTATTTCTGCTCTTAAGGATAAACCTGGCGCACTCCTCCCCATTTTGCATGGTATTCAAGACGCACTTGGCTATGTTCCTAGTGATAGCGTTCCCAGTATCGCCCAAGCACTTAATTTATCTCGTGCCGAAGTCCATGGTGTAATAAGTTTTTATCATTATTTTCGCAGCACGCCGCCCGGACAACACCTTGTCCAAGTGTGTCGAGCAGAATCCTGTCAAGCAATGGGTTCTGAAACCCTTGAGCAGCATGTTAAAACAAGTCTTGGCATTGATTATCACGAAACCAGTGCTGACGGTAAATTTACTTTAGAGCCAGTGTATTGTTTAGGTAATTGCGCCTGCTCTCCTGCGATCACCATTGACAATGACGTTTACGGCCGCGTTACTTCGGCTGAGTTTACCAACCTGATTGATGAATTGGAGAAATCTTTATGAGCTTCATAGTGTATGTTCCCTCTGATTCTGGAGCCGTTTCCTTAGGTGCGAATCGCATTGCCGCCCAATTGGCTACTGAAGCTAGTCAGCGCAACATTGATCTCACAATTATTCGCAACGGCTCGCGCGGTATGTATTGGTTGGAACCTATGGTTGAAGTGGCAACGCCTACAGGCCGCGTAGCCTATGGCCCCGTTAAAACCAATGACGTTAGCAGTTTATTTGAGGCTAACTTTCTTGAGGCGGGCGACCATTCATTAGCCCTTGGTGTTACTGAAGATATTCCTTACCTAAAAAAACAACAACGTTTAACTTTTGCCCGCGTTGGCATTACCAATCCGATCAGTCTTGAGGATTACTTAGCCCATGAGGGCTATCAAGGTTTAAAAAATGCAATGACCATGACCCAGGCGGATATTGTTGCTGCCGTGACGGATTCAGGCTTGCGTGGTCGTGGTGGTGCAGCATTTCCCACTGGCATAAAATGGAACACTGTTTTAAACACCCCAGCAGAGCAAAAATACATCATTTGTAATGCTGATGAAGGAGATTCTGGTACGTTTTCCGATCGGATGATTATGGAAAATGACCCCTTTGTCTTAATTGAAGGCATGACCATTGCGGGCTTAGCCGTAGGTGCAACACAAGGTTATATTTACTTACGCGTTGAATATCCACATGCTCATCGCGCGTTAAATACTGCAATACAACTAGCCAATGAGCACCATTACTTAGGTGATGATATTTTGGGTAGTGGGCAACGCTTTCAGCTTGAAGTGCGCTTAGGCGCAGGTGCGTATGTGTGCGGCGAAGAGACATCGTTAATGGAAAGTTTAGAAGGCAAGCGTGGCTTAGTACGTTTTAAACCCCCCTTACCTGCAATCAGTGGCTTATTTGGCAAGCCTACTGTTGTCAACAATGTTATTTCACTAGCCTCTGTGCCGATAATCCTTGCTAAAGGTGGCGAGTTTTACCGTGACTACGGCATGGGACGTTCACGCGGCACTTTACCTTTACAGCTTGCAGGTAATTTAAAGCACACAGGCTTAGTCGAAGTTGCGTTTGGCTTAAGTTTACGTGAATTGCTCTACGATTTTGGTGGTGGCTCTGCAACGGGCAAGCCCATTAAAGCGGTGCAAGTAGGCGGACCTTTAGGTGCTTTCTTGCCTGAAGCACAGTTTGATACCCCGCTTGATTATGAAGCCTTTGCTGCGCTTTGGGCGGTGTTGGGACATGGTGGTGTGGTCGCTTTTGACGATACAACCAATATGGCAACGATGGCAAAATACAGTATGGAATTCTGCGCTATTGAATCCTGCGGCAAATGCACACCCTGCCGAATTGGTTCGACACGTGGTCACGAATTAATCGATGCCATTATGCAAGGTCAGGAGCTGGATAAAAACATTCCGTTACTTCGGTCCTTATGCGACACCCTGTTAAATGGTTCTTTGTGCGCGTTAGGCGGCATGACACCTTATCCCGTCCTCAGTGCATTAAATCATTTTCCAGAAGATTTTGGCGTTAAGTCATAAGTCATTTAAAACAGACTCAACGGCAAACAATAAGAATGTAAACACTGTTCGCTAAGCAACTGAAGCTATCGAACAGTCCAAGTTAATAAAATAAAAGCGACTATTTTTATACAGACTCTCAAGCACTTTTTAGAAAATCTTACGATTAAGTCTGTAAATAATTTAAGCCTTTGCCAATTGCTAACCAAACTGAGGTAATTAACATGTCCATGAACAAAGATAAAGATTATGGCACGCCAGCCAAATCAGCAACCACCGAAGTAACACTGGAGATTGATGGCTTTAAAGTCACGGCTCCTGCAGGCACTTCCATCATGCGTGCTGCTGCAAGTATTGGTATTGATATACCAAAACTATGTGCCACAGACAGTATTGAGCCCTTTGGTTCATGCCGTTTATGTTTGGTACAAATTGAAGGGGGGCGTGGCATGCCAGCCTCGTGCACAACACCTGTTGCGGAAGGCTTAAAAGTCACCACTCAAAACCCACGTCTTGCTGAAGTGCGTCGTGGCGTAATGGAGCTGTATATCTCCGATCATCCATTAGACTGCCTGACGTGCTCTGCCAATGGTGATTGCGAACTACAAGACATGGCGGGCGCGGTGGGCTTACGTGAAGTACGTTATCAACCTGTACACACGCATCTTGACGCAACAAAAGATGAAAGTAATCCTTATTTTAGTTTTGACCCTAGCAAATGTATTGTCTGTTCACGTTGCGTGCGTGCTTGTGAAGAAACACAAGGCACCTTCGCGCTTACCATTGATGGCCGTGGCTTTGATTCCAAAGTATCACCCAGTCAAAATGAAGCGTTCATGGATTCAGAATGTGTATCCTGTGGTGCATGCGTGCAAGCCTGCCCAACTGCCACGCTTATGGAAAAATCAGTCATTGACAATGGGCAACCTGAACACGCAATCATCACTACCTGCGCCTATTGCGGCGTAGGCTGTTCCTTCCGTGCGGAAATGAAAGGCGAACAAGTTATTCGCATGGTGCCCAATAAAGACGGCAAAGCTAATCATGGTCATTCTTGCGTAAAAGGTCGTTTTGCCTTTGGTTATGCGACGCATAAAGATCGCATTACTAAACCTATGATTCGTAAAAGTATTAAAGATGCGTGGCAAGAAGTCAGCTGGGAAGAAGCCATTACGTATGCCGCCTCTGAACTTAAACGTCTCCAAACCCAGTATGGTAAAGATTCCATCGGCGGAATAACGTCCTCACGCTGTACTAATGAAGAAACCTATTTGGTGCAAAAATTAATTCGTGCAGGTTTTGGTAATAACAATGTTGATACCTGTGCACGCGTTTGTCACTCCCCAACGGGTTACGGTTTAAAACAAACTTTTGGTGAGTCCTCGGGCACGCAAGACTTTGATTCGGTAATGCACGCCGATGTCATTATGATTATTGGCGCTAATCCCACTGACGGTCACCCCGTGTTTGGTTCGCAAATGAAAAAACGTTTACGACAAGGTGCTAAGCTCATTGTGGTTGATCCGCGCGAAATTGATTTGGTTAAAAACAGCCCTCATATCACTGCAAATCATCACTTAAAATTACGCCCAAGCACCAATGTTGCATTAATCAATGCCTTGGCACATGTCGTCATTACTGAACAATTAACTGATGAAGCGTTTATCAATGCACGTTGCGATGTGGCATCATTTACTAAATGGAAAACCTTTATTGCAGACCCAAGGCATGCGCCAGAAGCCACTGAAAGCATTACTGGCGTAGCCGCTGAAGAAATTCGTGCCGCTGCAAGATTGTATGCCACAGCAGCTAATGGAGCTATTTATTACGGTTTAGGCGTTACTGAACACAGTCAAGGCTCAACCATGGTCATTGGCATTGCTAACCTTGCCATGGCAACAGGTAATCTAGGACGTGTTGGCGTAGGCGTTAACCCCTTGCGCGGTCAAAACAATGTTCAAGGCTCTTGTGATATGGGTTCCTTCCCGCATGAATTTCCAGGCTACCGCCATGTCTCAGACCCCACAACCCACGCCTTATTTGAATCAGCATGGAAAGTACCATTAAGTGCTGAGCCTGGTTTACGCATCCCTAATATGTTTGAATCTGCGTTAGATAGCAGCTTTATGGGATTGTACGTTGAGGGTGAAGATATTGCTCAATCAGATCCTGACATCCATCATGTTCATGCCGCGTTGCGGGCAATGGAATGTGTGATTGTGCAAGATATTTTCTTAAATGAAACGGCCAAGTTTGCCCATGTATTTTTACCTGGCGCGTCGTTCTTAGAAAAAGACGGTACCTTTACCAATGCCGAACGTCGTATTTCTCCTGTAAGAAAAGTCATGCGTCCTTTAGCAGGCTATCAAGACTGGGAAGTCACTCAGTTGCTCTCGAATGCTATGGGTTACCCAATGGATTACCGTCATCCTTCTGAAATTATGGATGAAATTGCCGCCCTTACGCCTAGTTTTGCAGGGGTAAGTTTCGCAAAACTGGATCAACAAGGCAGTATTCAATGGCCCTGTAACGATGACACGCCCAGCGGTACGCCAATCATGCACACTGAGACCTTCATGCGCGATAATGGCAAAGGTTTGTTCATGCTTACCGATTATATTCCTACCCAAGAACGTATCACGCCAATGTTCCCGTTAATTTTAACAACTGGGCGTATTTTGTCTCAATACAACGTGGGGGCGCAAACCCGACGTACTGAAAATAATGCGTGGCACAACGAAGATCGTTTAGAAATTCATCCTGCTGATGCTGAAGATCGTGGCATTAATAATGACGATTGGGTAGGTATTAAAAGTCGTGCTGGCGAAACCGTACTTCGCGCCACCTTAACTGAGCGGGTGCAACCTGGCGTTGTTTACACCACCTTCCATTTTCCAGAATCAGGGGCAAATGTTATTACCACCGATAACTCAGACTGGGCAACCAACTGCCCTGAATACAAAGTTACGGCAGTGCAAATCACTAAAGTGAATCAAACCTCGCAATGGCAACAAGACTACACGGCGTTCTCACAAGAACAAATGGCCCTGTTGGAGCAAGGTATTAATGGCTAATGCCAACTTAACCCTGCCTTCTCTTAATCAAGAAACAGGATGGTTTAGCTATCAACAACACAGCATTGAACGTTGGCATAAAGGTCAGCGTTCAATGCAGTTGGATTATATCGCCGAAGAAGTTCCTATCTCGCTAATTTATAACACTGTTCCACATGCAGTAATGTTAGCCACGCCAACCAACATTGAAGAATTTGCCCTTGGCTTTAGTATTACTGAAGGCATTATTCATCGCCCAGAAGAATTATTGAGCACCCGCATTTTTAATCGTGCAAATGGCATTGAAGTGCAAATGACTATTGCTGAACATTGTGCAATAAACTTATCTACGCATACTCGACAATTAACAGGCAGAACCAGTTGTGGGCTATGTGGTACAACCAGCTTGCTACATGCTTTACGCCAACCTAATGCAATTAATAACGCACTGGTTATTAGCACTGATGATTTAACTAATGCCTTAAAAGCTATTCAACAATATCAAAAAATCAATCAACTCACCGGCTCAGTTCATGCCGCAGCCTTTGTCACACCTGCTTCAGGTATTGTTATGGTGCGTGAAGATGTAGGCCGTCATAATGCTTTAGATAAACTCATTGGGGGATTATTACGAACACAGACCGCCACTGACCAAGGCTTTTTATTGATTACCAGTCGGGCGAGTTTTGAAATGGTTCAAAAAGCCGCTTTTATAGGCATTACCATCTTAATTGCAATCTCTGCTCCCACTGGTTTAGCTGTTCGTTTAGCTGAAGAAGTGGGGTTAACCCTAATTGGTTTTGCCCGCGCAGATCAACATGTTATTTACACGCACCCACATCGTTTAACCCATTCTACTTAAAAAAAACAATGAAAATTGAAAGACTCATTAACATGACTAACGACATTAGTAACTTTTTTAATGCTGAAAGCGACAAAGAAATCGCCATTGAAGGCATAAAAAATCACCTTCTTAGATCGTGGGAGCCACGAATGCGTAAGGCTATCATTGCTCACTACCAAGAAAATAAAGAAGATACTAACTTATCTGATTTAGCTAAAGTCGCGATTAGTCGGTTGAGTTAAATAGCTAATTCATATTAGCGGGTGAGTTATATTTTTATTTACCTAGATAATAGTCTCTTCAACAATGCCAGTAATGTTCATGAGAGCAATCTAATGGCTTAAGAGCGTTGCGTATTTAGCATCAAAAACCATGCTTTTTGATGCCCATAGTCTAAAAAATCAAGCAATAGGTGATCAAAAATCTATTGCTTACCTTTCTTTAGACGTGCCAACACGAGACGCAGGAGCGTCTAGCACTGCATTTCCACGCAGAGAGTGACTTTACGCTTAATCACAGTTTGCTTAGTTTCTTAAGTGCGTCTGTCAACCGTTCCGCGCCATCAATAGTATTATTATTATCAAACACCATCATGTACTTAAATTCAGACCCCGCTTTGGCTTCCCAGAGTTTACCTAATTTCAGTTTTAATTCTGAGTCTGAATTATCTCTATCATCACCCTTGGTTTCAATGACAACAATTCTATCCAGCGTTTTAACGATAAAGTCAGGGTAGTGATTGAGAAAGCCATTAAGCCTAAAGCCTTTACCTTTAGAAAGATTACGATGCCACCAGACTACATTTTTCAAATTAGCAATATCGTTAATGACTCGGGCTTCAAACTGTCCCATAGCCGCTTCCGTTGCATAAAGGCTTTTGGGCAGTGCGGGGGCATTACCAGACGAGGTAATGAGTTCAACAAAATTAAAACTGGGTTGTAGAAAAATTGTACTGATATCCAGAAAATCATTGAAAGTCTTGTAAGCATGGATATTAGCAAGCGCGGTAATTTTTTGTTTTATCTTGCGAACATAAGACACATCACGCTCAAGGCAATCGCGGATTTGATCCTCGCTAAATGACTCAACAATACGACCAATATATTTTTTCACTTCCCCGTCATCAATCGGGTACATATTGCCGATTAACTGCACTAAACGCGCCGTCACATTCATGATTTGACTGGCTTTGTCGCCTTTCAAAATAAGCGTGTTAAATTTCTCCCGCGCTTCGGCATTTACTTTAAACGGCGTGGCCTTATAGTTTTCATCACCCATGTCTTCCAAATCCACGCTATACATTTCTGTTTCCACGTCTTCAAAATTGATAGCTGAATCGGCTTGCGACAATTTAAATTCTTTTAATAAATAATCGCGCTCAAAAAGCTGCACCGTTTCTATCCAGCCGCCATCGTCAACCTTCGTGAAAAATTGTGGCAATGTCAGCGTTAAGGCTTGCTCTCTAAAAATAGCCTTCAATTTATGTTTATTCATTTTATTTTCCAACGCGGCAGGAATATCTGTATTAACGGCGAGTTGAGCTTGTGCTTCGTAGTCTTTATTTTGTGCCGTTGCTTGTTGAGTGAGTTCATTAACAAAATTTTCACTCGACGAAGTGATTTTTGGATAGTAAATAGCGGTTATCCCGTGCTCTTTAACATTAAGCACATCAGCAGCATCCGATGCTGGAATAATCACCTCAGCATTGGGCATAAAAATATCTAGCGTTTCACAGGATGACGGCTGAACTGTCGGTTCTAGTTCTAGTTCTAGTTCTAGCGTTAGGTCACGAAAATCTTTCTCTGAAAATCCTGCCTTATTTAAGGCATTGACCACGCTTTGCAAAGTATTCAAAAATAAATTGGAAGCGGTGAACACATAACTGAGGTTCAACAACTCATGCCCATGTTGCTGAACGTGCGGCATACGCAAAATACGTCCTAAAATCTGCTCCACATCCACTGCCGAAGATTTATCAGCCAACGACACCAAAATATAAGCAAACGGACAATCCCAACCTTCTTTGAGCGCGTTCACGGTAATGATATAGCGCACAGGGCAATCAACACTCATTAAATCAACGCCTTTCAGCTCGTTAATATCAGCGGTTTTAATTTTAATTTGTTCGATGGGAATGCCCAGTTCCACCAGCTTGGTTTTCGTTTTTTCAAACGTAGTTTTATCGTCCCCAGTTCGCGCTTCGGCTTGCAATAACACAATCGGGCGGATGTATTTACCGCCTTTCGCCTGTTCATCCAACGCGATAGCTTCCAGTTGTTGCCGCAAAAGCAACGCGCCTTCAATCGCTTCATTACGGTTGGTGCGATTGGCAACAATCACAGGCAATTTAACCATGTGTTGTTTTTTCAAGGCCATAGCATCGACATAGCTGATGATATTACTGTTATTGCGCGGCGTGGCAGTTAGGTCAAAAATAAAATGTGGATTTAGATTTTTAAGCATGTCCACTGATAACGCGGTTTCGGCATTATGGCTTTCATCGACAATCACAATCGGTTTCAAGCGGCGAATCACATTGATTAACGCCGATGGATCATAATCTGGCAATAGCACCGCTTCATCAGCGTCGGTTAAAAACGAAGCCAGATAACCGTTATCCTGAAAAATCTTGCGGTCTTCCTTATTTTTGGCGCGTAAGCTGTCAAAACTCATCACCACGATAGACAACTGTTCCAGCACACTGTCTGCTGAAAACCCCGCACCCATCAGCACATCGCGTTTTTCATACACCACAACTCGATTGCCAAACAACTGATTTAAGCGTTGTCGATACGGATGCTCACTATCGCTTAAATTTTTTACCGTTTGTTCCAAAATCGTTAACGATGGCACTAACCAAATAACCAGCTTGCTACGCTTAGGGTGATGAATAGCAAAAGCATCAAAAATTGTTTTAATGGCATTCACCGCGATAAAGGTCTTACCGCCAGCAGTGGGGACTTTAGCGCAAACGTGTGGAACGCCGAAGACATTATTTTTATAGTCTTCTATGCCCGTCACGCCTTTATTGTGCCAATAGTTTTTGAACGCATTGCCTAAATGTGAAGTGTTTTCAAATTCCAGCAAGTATTCAGCAAGATTATCGATAACGCGCTGTTGGTAGTCTTTTAATTCCATGAGTTATGCCGAATAAAGTTTTAACTCAGGGACGACCTTCGTTATATGCGGAAAATCTTTATCACTGTGTAAAAGAATCAAATCATGCTCGATAGCAATTTGTGCAATCAAACAATCGATAGTGCTACGAATAGTGATGCCTTGACGGCGGCAGGAAAAATAAAGGTGTGCCGCTTGTCTGTAAGTTTCCACGCTATGTTTAGGATAAAAAAAGGCTTGTGAGCTTAAATAATCCGCCAGATTCTGGAAATCCTGTTCGTGCAAAGCACCCTGTAAAATTTCCTGATAAATAAGTTCGGTGATTCCGTAACAATCGGGCGTATCCAATAGTGAATAAAACTTTTCAACCGCTGGTGTTTTTCGTTTCCTGAAAAAATCTATCCAGACTGAGGTATCAACTAGATAGCGGCTCATAGCTCACCGATACGCAGTTTTTTATAATCATAATCAGGGTCAATATTCACTTTACCGACTAAATCGCGGACATCGTGCTTTGTTGTGGGAGCATGATTTTTTATAAACTCACTCAAAGCCATCTCAATTAACTGGCTTTGATTATCGGTGTTAGCGAGTTTAATGGCTTCTTCAAGTAATTTGTCATTAATCGTGATTGTGGTTTGCATGGCTTGAGTTCTCCAAAATTAAAAACGGGTAATATCACGCGGTATTTTTTTGAAGATGATACCGTGTTTAGTTAGGAATTCTTTGTTAAACAGGCATTTGTCGGCGTAGATAATCGCGGTTTCTGGTTTGTTAGCCCCAAATTTTAAGGAGCCTAAAAAATTCAAATCAAGGCAGGTGACAGCATCGGGTTCGTAGTAGAAAAGCCACGCGGTTTCAGGGCTTAAGCCCAGTAAATACGGCGTGTAAGCGTTATCTTGCGCGGTGCGGTATTCAGCCGCTATGCCTTCTGTGTAACTGACATAATCGCGGATAACATCAATACCTACCGCTTCGTTAAGCGTGTCATCGGCGTTAAAAATAGCCGCGCCAATGGTGTAATAATCAAAACTGCCGCCTAGTCCTGCGCTTTGCTTATTGCCTTCGCCATAGCCTGACATCACACGGCGCACTCGTTCAGCGGTGATGGT
>QYQN01000074.1 GCA_007280895.1 Methylococcaceae bacterium | reverse complement strand
CGTTAAACGGGCGGGTTTTTAAACAAAAAAAAAAATAAAGCAAGGAAAGGAAAACTGAAGAGATAAAGATTCATTGAACAGAAACAATGAAGCTTGAATTCCAGGATGCAGCTATGAAGGTTGATAGGGGCGTCTCAGATGGGGTCACTCATATTATTGGGCTTAACTTAAAGCTAAGGAAGTCGGAAGTAATATGGCCTCCTCTCCTGTATCGGCTGTGAGAAGGGGCGAATAGGTGATGATTGACTTAGCAGGCAATACCCTAGCCTTGATTGGCTACCTGTCTTTAACCATCATCATTACCAACATTATGTTTGGTGATGATGATAACCATAAGTATTAGCGCTGGTCTTAATGATTTACCAACTCGATAGTCACGGCTTGATCACCGTGGCTCTTTTTAACCTAAACCAATAATAAAAATATTATGGTAACAAAATTAATGGCAAGCCAGCATGGGTAGCGCAGAACGTACTGCGTCCATACTTAAATATGCCCAACTTGGCTTAAAAATACAGCCTATTCATTGGGTTGAAAAAGGTGCTTGCTCTTGTGGCAATGCTTCATGTAAATCAGCCGGCAAGCATCCGTTAACTGCCTCTGGTTATATGGATGCCAGTAGCGATGAGATTGTTATTTTAGGTTGGCTGTCACGTTGGCCTAAGTGCAATATCGGCTTAACCATGGGTCAAATTGTCGGCACTGATGTTAATGGTCAGGCGCAACGCCTGGTTGCTTTGGACATAGATCCCCGTAATGGCGGTACCGATGGTCTTGACCGTTTACTAGCCAAGCACGGGCAGCTCCCCGATACCGCCACACAATTAACCCAGTCCGGCGGCTTCCACTATTTGTTATTGGCACCGGCCAGCGCAACTTTCCCCGGCTTGCTTGATGACGGCGTGGAAGTTAAAACAAAAAATCATATTAATGTTTATCCCTCAGTTGGGCCTAAAGGCGCTTACGAGTGGGAAGCGTCGGCGGATTTGCTGGAAGGCTTTAACATTGCGCAGTGCCCAGAATGGATGCTGGAAGTTAAGAAGCAAGCGCCGGTTTTATCATTGGTGGGTTCTTCTACTTATATAGACCCACGCACAGTTGCTGACCTTAAGGAAGCACTACCTTATATACCTGCTGATAATTACGATGACTGGATTAAGGTTGGCCAGTCCCTTAAGGGGCTAGGCAATCAAGGTTTTGGGTTATGGGTGTCCTGGTCGCAGTTGTCGCCTAAGTATGACGGCACCAAGATGCGTGCTAAATGGACAACCTTTAATCCCTCCGAGATCAACTATCAGTCAGTCTTTACTATGGCTGAACAAAATGGCTGGGTTAATAATGCGAAAGGCGATCAATCGGCATTTGCTGAGTTGGTGGCTAAAGCTAATAGTATGCCCAGGCTGGTTAATATCCCACAGCATACTGATGATTTACGCTGGCTACCTGCCTGTGAATCCCTTAACTCAGTAAGTACCATGCTTCAAATGCGTGGTGGCGTTCGCAACGAAAGCACCGGAAGAGCCGCTGCACTGGCTATGATTTCACACGCCGCCGGTCGTCGTTATCGTACCGAGTTTGGCGATCCAGTCCATATATATCAAGTCTTATGTGCGCCGTCATTAGGTGAGATCAGGCATGTTAAGCAGTCGTTATTTGACTTGTTTCATTCGGCCAGCATTCCGGGTGCCAAGCAAGTAGAGCTAACAACGACTACCGCTATTTATCAAAAGCTACACGAAACCCCTGCTTTGCTTTATGTGGCCGAGAAATTCGCACAACACTTAAAGCAGTCCAAACGTCAGTTTTCAGGCAGTCAAGAAAATGCTTTCGCTACGTTGTCCGATGTTTATGAGCAATCAGTTATTCGCCTGGATAAACCGTGTGAATATGGCATACGGTCTGATGCCAAGGTGTTAACGCTGCATAGTCCGGCGTTAACAATGCTGGCTTTGTTACCAGAAGATCAAGCCTCTGAATTGCTATCTATTTCGGAACTGGGTCGCGGTTCATTGGAGCAGTATCTATTCAGCTTTGCAGATCCAGAGCAAACCGTACTTAGTGAGCCACAGATAGTAACTACTCCCCAATGGCTTAAGGATCATCTTGAGCGCATTAACGATACGCCGATTGTCAGTGATTTTGGCGACATCATTAATCATTCTGAAGTACCTGTTGAGCCGATCATCGTTAGATTTGCAGTCAAGCCTGATGCGGCTTATACACAGATCATGGCGCTATCTGATCATCCTTTAGCCCGTAACTTGTTAATCGGTGCGCGTGGCTTGGTGCGGCGGGTAGCTTCCTTGCTGGCGATTTATATAAACCCTGAAACGCCTGTTGTCGATGCCGATGTGATGGACTTGGCAACGAGGATTGTTTCAAAGTCTACTAATGAGGTACTGGACAGGCTTAAGCTGGTTATTACCGAAGATGGCAAGTTAAGCGATCATCAAAAAATATTAGTCGAAATAAGAAAGCATGGTGCCGAAGGCATTACTCATACCAAGCTAAGCCAATACTTTTGGCCTTATAAGAAGATCAAGGATAAAGAGGAGCGCGAATCACTCATTGCGAGTATGGCAGCCAGTATGGATATTGTGGTTGTTATGGATGGGAAGGGGCGAAGCAAACGGTTTATCTCTACTGATTTTGCAGTTATGCAGCATAGTGACGGCTCGAAAATAGAGGAAATAGAGGAAATAGAGGTTAATAGAGAACGCACCTCTACAGCCTCACGCTTAGGCACTCGTGGGCTACAAAGGATAATAGAGGAATAGAGGAAATACCCCTTATATAGTATTTAAAAAAAGCTATATAAGACCTCTATTCCTCTATTACCTCTACAGGCCACGAGTACGTAGGCGTAGAAAATAGAGAGCCATTCTCTACAAACCTCTATTCCTCTATTATCAAACATTAGCAAAAAATTAAGGTTAAAAATGAAACTAACAGCGCACCAACAACAAGCCATGAACTCCTTGCTAGAGTTTGTAGAATCAAACAATGCCCTTGCTGTCTTGGAGGGCTTTGCTGGCGTAGGCAAGACTTTTCTTATGGCCGAGTTTTTAAAGCAGGTAAGCGGGAGGCTATCGGTCTGTGTTGCCGCGCCTACACATAAAGCACTCAAGGTCATTTGCTCAACACTGGAATTAGGTGGCGTAGACCTTAATAAAAAAGCAGATAACGACGACTTATCCGGCGGCATGTTTGCATTCTATGCAAGAAAGCAAGCGCTTAAAGGTATCTCAACAGCAACCATCCACTCATTGCTCGCTCTAAAAATGATTGAGCACGAGAATGGAGAGGCAGAATGTCTTAGGGATGAGAGAAAGATGCCTACATTATCAGATCATGGATTAGTCGTTATTGATGAGAGTTCATTAATATCAAGACAAATGTTTGAAATGATATTGACTCACAAGAACTCTACCAAAGTGCTTTTTATCGGTGATCCCGCCCAATTACCGCCAATAGGCGATAAAAATAACATAAGCCCAGTATTTACCCAGGTTAGCATAAAGGTGCGCTTAAATGAGATTGTTAGGCAGGCTGCGGATAATCCGGTTATTAAGTTATCAATGGCGATTAGAAATAAAGCACCCCAGCTCAAATTTTCAATTGCTGACTTTTTGGCAGAACTCCCCCCTATGCCTGCATCAGCAGCTTGTGTGAGCGGTAATAAAGAAACGCTAATTAATTTTGCAGCTACAGAGCACAAGCAAGGACGAGATGCCAGGGTACTGTGCTATAGAAACCAGTCTGTTAGTGAGATTAACAAACAGGTTCATGACTTACTGCACCCAGGAACTATCTTTGCTGCCGATGAAAATATATTGTGCTATTTCTCTGCGGGTGCAGACGGATCTAAATCCCCTTTTCAAGAAGATGATGATGAGGGTGATGAGCACAATGCACGGCTAATGGATGAGTTTAAGGTTATTTCATGCACTGACTTAGAGCAGTACGATGCAGGAATAGAGGTTATGAGGTTAATTCTTGCGACTGAAAGCGGCAAGATGATTAAAACATTAATCCCTAAAAACCAGATTAGATACCAGCGTGAAATATCACGAACATGGGAGCTGTACCGATCGGTAAATGCAGCATATTTAATGGAAAATGACGCTGGTAAAAAAGAGCAATTAAAACAAGAAAAATCAACCTTAAGCCGCAAAGCCTACGCTATGCGTAACCGCTACCCAGACTTGCGCCATGCTTATGCGATGACGGTCCACCGTTCACAAGGCAGCACGTTTGATACTGCCCTGGTGCATTATGCCGATTTAAACACGATGCGCAGCGCCTTTGAATTTAACCGTGCGCTTTATGTTGCGTGTACGCGGCCACGGCAATATCTGGCGGTGGTGGTATGACTGACTTTATGACACTAGCGCCATTTTACGCTGGCGTGCGTGGGCTATCTATGAAGAAGCGAGATGTAAATGAAACATTTATTAGGACACTTATGAAAGCACTATTAACACAAAGCATTATTTTTATTATTTTTATTGCCCTTGGCTTAGTAGCCTTACCTATTTTTGGCATGATGTGGTCGGTTAACCGTGGCATTGAATACATTGATAAAGTCATGGAGGGGGCGTTTTATGAATAGATTAACGGCGATAAGTTGTGTGCTGTGTTTTATTGCTGGCGCGGTGCTAAGCGGGATAACCGTGTCGGCAATTTTTACGGCTAAACAGCTTGCGGCACGTAAAGTTATTGATAACTTTTTGCCGTGCAAAGAGCTATCAATTTTTGATGATTTTTTAAAAGGCGCACGTAAATGAGTGAAGAGCGTGCAAGGTATATCATCCCGGCTTTTGAGGCTCAGCAATTAAAGTTGTGGATTGAGAGTTCTGCTGCATCATTGGCGGCTAAACAACAGCAGTGTAACGCTCATCAGGAGACTATTGAGGCGTTACAGATTGCTTTAGATAACGCCTTGCAGAAAATAGGGGAAGCTAAAAAACTGCTTACAGAACACCTTACAGATGAGAAAAACTGAGTTGAAAATATTGGCAGTGGCAATGGCTATTTTAGGTGCCGAGATAGCTTCGGTGGATGATGTAGCCAGTGCGGCAACTTACCAGAAGAACAACGGATGACTAAATGAGCCAAAGCACGCTATTTGATGGACTTCAACAAGAAAAAATAGTCAAAACCTCTGGGCCTGTTACGTGTTTAGGACAGACTTTTGCTAATGACGAGGAGCGGCGTAAACACTTTACTGCTTTATTGCGTGAAAAACTTCAAGACCCAGAATTTCGAAAAATTGAAGGATTTCCGCATGGTGAAGATCAAGACATTCTTAACTTGAGTGATCCTCCTTATTACACAGCCTGTCCCAATCCTTGGTTAGCTGCTTTTATTGCCGAGTGGGAAGCACAAAAACCAGCCCAGCCTGAAGATTATCATTATCATCGTGAGCCGTTTGCTGCTGATGTCAGTGAGGGCAAAAATCACCCAATTTACAACGCGCATTCTTACCATACCAAAGTACCGCATAAAGCCATCATGCGCTACATCCTGCACTACACCAATCCGGGGGATATTGTGTTTGACGGTTTCTGCGGAACCGGCATGACCGGTGTGGCGGCGCAGATGTGCGGTGATAGAAATGCCGTGCTTGAGTTGGGTTATCAGGTAAAGTTGGATGGCACTGTCTTACAGGAGGAAATTGATGAAAACGGCAGGAAGGATTGGGTGGCTTTTT
>QYQN01000101.1 GCA_007280895.1 Methylococcaceae bacterium | reverse complement strand
TTTGGCTTGTTCAGCTTTTGCTGCGGCATTGGCTTTAGCGGTTGCGTCTGCTTTGGCTTGTTCAGCTTTTGCTGCGGCATTGGCTTTAGCGGTTGCGTCTGCTTTGGCTTGTTCAGCTTTTGCTGCGGCATTGGCTTTAGCAGTTGCGTCTGCTTTGGCTTGTTCAGCTTTTGCTGCGGCATTGGCTTTAGCAGTTGCGTCTGCTTTGGCTTGTTCAGCTTTTGCTGCGGCATTGGCTTTAGCAGTTGCGTCCGCTTTGGCTTGTTCAGCTTTTGCTACGGCATTGGCTTTAGCGGTTGCCTCTGCTTTGGCTTGTTCAGCTTTTGCTGCGGCATTGGCTTTAGCGGTTGCCTCTGCTTTGGCTTGTTCAGCTTTTGCTACGGCATTGGCTTTAGCGGTTGCCTCTGCTTTGGCTTGTTCAGCTTTTATTTGTTCTGCCTGTTCTTTTGTTGCTAGTTCGGCGTTAGCTTGTTCGATCTTGTGCGCATCATCAGCTATACGCTGTTGTTCTAAATTATT
This sequence comes from Methylococcaceae bacterium, assembly GCA_007280895.1. Taxonomy (GTDB): domain Bacteria; phylum Pseudomonadota; class Gammaproteobacteria; order Methylococcales; family Methylomonadaceae; genus Methylovulum. Next base: position 29,449 of record QYQN01000101.1, on the reverse strand, counting down.
TTTTTCACGCTCAGCTTGTTCTGCGTCTTGCTTTTCTTTTTCTGCGTGTTCTTTATCACTTTCCGCTTGTTTAAGCGACGCTTCGTGTGCGCTTATTTCTGCCGCATCAAGAATGGTTGCATGAATAATTTCTGGCGAAGGCGGGGCTGATTTTTCTTTTGCAGGCTTAATCAATGCACTTAACGCAAATAAGCCGATTAACGTTAGGTGCAATACTAACGCAAAGATAAAAGGTAGCTTATAGCGTTTATTTTTATCCATTTATTTATTGATTAACAGGCTGAGTCATTAAACCAACAGACGAAACTCCCGCATTTTTTAATGACGCCATCACCGTCACTACTAAGCCGTAGTTAACTGATTTATCGGCATTGATCAATACTTGTGTCTTAGGTTTTTCATGTAAAACTTCTAAAACTTGGGTATTAATCTCTTCTTGCTGAATAAGCTCATCGTCTTGATCATTAATTTTCAAATAAAATTGACCATCTTCTTTAATTGAAATGACAATAGGAGGTGAATCTTCACCTTCTGTTTCAACGGTTTTTGATTCTGCTTGCGGAAGATTAACATCAACGCCTGTTTGCAGCATGGGCGTGGTAATCATAAAAATAATGAGCAACACCAAAGTGACGTCAATGTATGGCACTACATTGATTTCAGCCATAGGCTTGCGACGGCCTTTTTTTTTGCTGATATAACTCATTTACTATGTGCCTGTCTTTGCAATAAAACCACGAATTCTTCTACAAATAAATCATATCGCCCAGTTAATTTATCTAAACGTGTTGAAAAGTAATTATAAGACATGACGGCAGGAATGGCGGCAAACAAACCAATGGCCGTGGCTATCAATGCCTCGGCAATGCCTGGCGCGACTTGAGCTAAGGTGGCATGCTTTACGTTACCTAAGGACATGAAGGAATTCATAATGCCCCAGACCGTACCAAATAAGCCAACATAAGGACTGATGGAGCCTACGGTCGCTAAAAATGATAAGTGTTCATCAAGACGCTCAAGTTCACGTGATAATTCAATGCGCATGGCACGCTGAGCGCTTTCAACTTGAACGATGGGCTCAACATTACCACTTTGACGCATTCGTGAAAATTCTTTGTAACCCGCTAAAAATATTTTCTCTATACCTTCTGGTTCAAAATCTTTTACGGATAGTTTTCTAAATAATTCTGTCAGGGTAATGCCTGACCAAAATTGTTCCTCAAATTCATCGGTTATTTCAATCGCTCGATTGAGTTCTTTGCGCTTTGAAAAAATAAACGTCCAAGATGCAAGTGATGCTGTGGCCAGAATCAACATAACGAATTGAACCACAAAACTTGCTTCTGTAATTAAGTGAAAAATAGATAAATCAGTGTTCATGCTTTAACTGCTCACGTAGATATGTAGGAATAGCTTTAGGACGCATGGTGGCGCTGTCAAGACAGGCAACACGAATCATGCCTGTGCATAACAGCGCATTATTATGCGTAATTTCTTGTTTAAATGTCAGACTAGCATTTTTAACTTCACTGAGTGCAGCACTGACGGTGAGTAATTGGTTAAATCGTGCAGGGTATAAATACTCAAGTTGCACTGAGCGCACCACAAAAATAATGCCGGCTTGTGCCATTAATTCATCTTGCTCATACCCCATTTCTCTAAGCATTTCAGTGCGTGCACGCTCAAAGAATTTTAAATAATTTGCATAAAACACGACTCCACCAGCATCGGTATCTTCATAATAAACGCGGATTAACCACTTAAAAGCCATACAGAGTCATTTAGAGAATATTAAGTTATTAACACATCAGAAGGTGCTTGCAGGCCAAAATGTAAATATGTATGAGCGGTCACTACCCGACCTCGTGGGGTGCGCATTATAAACCCTTGTTGCAATAAATAGGGCTCCAATACATCTTCAATTGTTCCGCGCTCTTCACTGATGGCTGCGGCCAAGGTGTCCACACCGACCGGGCCACCTGAAAATATTTCTATCATTGCTAACAATAATTTACGATCAAGGGCATCAAAGCCATGACTATCTACCTGAAGCATATTTAACGCCAGTACCGCCGTTTCCACATCAATTAAGCCATTACCTTTGACTTCTGCGTAATCACGCACCCGTCGTAGTAATCGATTGGCAATGCGAGGTGTCCCGCGTGCCCGTTTGGCAATTTCAATTGCGCCTTGTTTATCCATTACGATACCCAATAATGACGCTGACCTTAGGACAATATGACTTAATTCAGCAACGCTATAAAATTCTAAACGCTGCACAATACCAAACCGATCCCGTAACGGGGAAGTGAGTAGACCTGCACGTGTTGTTGCACCCACTAACGTAAACGGAGGTAGATCTAATTTAATCGACCGTGCAGCAGGCCCTTCGCCAATCATTAAGTCTAATTGATAATCTTCCATTGCTGGATAAAGTATCTCTTCAACAGCTGGACTTAAGCGATGTATCTCGTCAATAAATAATACATCATGTGCTTCAAGATTGGTTAACAGTGCAGCTAAATCACCCGCTTTTTCCAGAACTGGCCCTGAGGTTTGGCGAATACTCACACCCATTTCGGCGGCTATTATATTAGCTAATGTGGTTTTACCCAAACCTGGTGGACCAAAAATTAACACATGATCTAAGGCTTCTTGTCGTTGCTTCGCTGCGCTAATAAAAATTTCCATTTGTTCGCGTAAGCGCACTTGCCCGACATAATCAGCCAAGCGTTTGGGTCGTATGGCGCGATCTTGACGCTCTTCATCGTTATGTTGACGGGCGGTAATTATACGATCACTTTCTATCACTTGATTGTTCCTTGCAGCGCTAGACGAATGATTTGTTCGCAGCTTTTATCTTCAGTAGCAATTGCTTGCACCATTTTGCTGGCATCAATGGGTTTGTAACCTAAGGCGCATAAGGCACTGATGGCTTCTTGCTTAGGGTGTGCCGTGGCGGTAAACACAGCATCTTGCTTGATCTCATCAGTTGATGCCATTAATTCTGGCATACGATCACGCAATTCAATAAGTAAGCGTTCGGCGGTTTTTTTCCCTACGCCCGGTAATCGTACTAAACCTTGAATATCATTAGTATGAATGCAATGATAAAACGCCTCAGCAGTTTGGCCAGAAAGAATAGTTAAGGCTAACTTTGGACCTACGCCATTCACTTTAATCAATAATCTAAATAAGCTGCGCTCAGCTTCGTTGATAAACCCCACGAGATGATGCGCATCTTCTCGCACAATTAAATGGGTATGTAAAAAAAGCTCCTCACCTATACTGGGTAAATGATAAAACGTGGTCATTGAGGCTTCCATTTCATAGCCAACGCCATTAACATCCAGCACCAATACTGGAGGCGCTTTAGCAATTAATGTTCCTCGTAAAAAGGCAATCATAGGGTGGCTTTTGTTGCAGCGGCTAAGCGCAGCGCAGTGTGTTGATAATGTGCATGACAAATGCTTAACCCTAATGCGTCACCGGCATCAACTTGTATTTTGCCTTGAATATGTAACAACATTTTTACCATGTGTTGAACTTGTGATTTATCAGCATTACCTTTCCCAACTAAGGCTTGTTTAACTTGTCTAGCTGCGTATTCAAATACCGGGATATTGGTAACGTGTACAGCACAAATTGCTGCACCACGTGCCTGCCCTAATTTTAGAGCTGAATCGGCATTTTTATCCATAAACACTTGCTCAATAGCTAAACAATCTGGGTGATATTGCGCCACCACCTCAACCACACCATCAAAAATTTTTTTTAATCGATTTGGAAAGTAGTCTTCAGTAATACGAATACAGCCACTAGCAACGTATTGATAGCCCTGAGGGACGACATCAATAATGCCATAACCTGTTAATCTTGAGCCAGGATCAATGCCTAAAATTCTCATTTATTGCCATAATGTTCAACCGCGAGTTAGCGTTAATGAGTCGAGTGCTTGCTGCAAACAACGTTGATTTTTTTCATGCTCGCGCCATTCTGTTAGATTTGGCGAATGTAATAATATTTTTGTAAAGTCAGTGGCTTGGGCAAGATGCTGCTCCGCAAGCGTAGTCAATGCTGCCCCTAGTTCAAATGCGGCACCGTGAATACTTAATAAAAAACAAGGCGGCGGGAGGTGCTGCTTAATCTGTTGATACACCGATAAAACCGCTGCTGGACTCATGGCGTGGGTAGTGTAACTTTGATCCTTCTCTGGAAAAATCTCCTGAAAAGAAAACCCTTGCTGTGCAGACATCGAGGCATCTACAAATAAAACCAAGGCTCTATTTTCTAAATCTAAAGCGTGCTCAATTTGCAATTGAAAGTCGGTTAAAAAATCGACATTTTGTAAAAAGCCCGCGTCTTGAGCTTCTAAGTTCGCTAGCAATAGCGGCCCTAAGGCATCATCGCCACGGCTCAAGTTGCCGTAAGCAAACAGCAAGAGAGGCTTAATCTGAGCACTATTATTAACCATGAATGCGTTCAAATTCACCCGTATCATGCTTGAGCAACTTAGCCACTACATCACCTTGAGCATTAATTAATTCAAGTTGCAAAGGCATTTTACCTACCGCATGTGTGGCACAGGATAAGCAAGGATCGTAGGCTCGAATGGCAACTTCTATGTTATTTAGCAAGGGTTCCGTTAATTCTTGTCCAGACAAATATTCTGCGGCAACTTGGCGAACTGATTCATTCATCGCCATATTATTACTGGTTGTCGAGACGATTAAATTTGCCTTGGTGACGATGTCATTTTCATCAACTTGATAATGATGAAACAACGTGCCACGTGGCGCTTCAATTACGCCTATGCCTTCATAACGTTTTTCACCTTTTGTCACGAGCTCGCCCCCTAAAATAGCGGGGTCGTGTAACAAGCGTTCGATACTTTCTGCGCAATGTAATACTTCAATCAAGCGTGCCCAGTGGAAAGCTAAAGTGCTGTGCACCAAGGCTTCTTGGCTGTGCGCTTTAAACTCAACGCGCGCAGCTTCCGCTAAGGGGGTATCGATATAATCACAGATATTTACCCGCGCCAAAGGTCCAACACGATACCAGCCTGCCTCTTTACCTAATGACAGTAAATAAGGGAATTTCATGTATGTCCATGACCGAACTTCTTCATGAATATACTGATTGTATTGGCAATAATCGATATTATCGAGCAGGGTGCCGCCTTCAGCATTTTTGACCCGAATGCCGCCATGATACAGTTCTAAGGCGCCATTAGGCTTAGTTAAGCTTAAATAATTTGAGCGTAAACCAGCAAATTCATCGTAATACGGTAAATTTGAGCAATGCACTTTTTGAATTAATGCCACCGCGCCTTGTGCCCATGCGATCATTTGCTCAATATCTTGCAATAAATAATCACGTTCTGCAGGCGTTAAGGCTTTATTAATGCCGCCTGCAATGGCTCCACTGCCATGTATGCGTTTGCCAGAGACCATACGAATAACTTCTTGACCGTATTTGCGCAATTTAACACCTTGCACACCAATGTCAGGAAAGGCCGCTAAGACAGCAATAATTGAACGTTTATTTTGTTCGCTTTCAAAACCAAATAATAAATCTGGGCTTGATAAATGAAAGAAATGCAGGGCATGTGATTGCATTACTTGCCCAAAATGCAATAAGCGTCGGAGCTTATCTGCTGAGACGGGTAAATTTTCAGGATCAACGCCCACTAATTGGTCTATCGCTTTAGCTGCGGCTAAGTGATGACTGACGGGGCAAATTCCGCATAAACGCTGAACTAATACAGGTAATTCCCAATAAGGCCGGCCTTGAATGAAACGTTCAAAGCCACGAAATTCAACAATATGTAAACGTGCTTGCTGCACCTTATTGTTTTCATCAAGGAGCAAGGTAACTTTTCCATGACCTTCAACGCGTGACACGGGATCGATCACGACGCGTTTTAACTGCGCTGCATTTTCAGCTGTTTCTAAATGTTCGTACATGGCTGTATTCCTAGTTAATGCAAATTATTTAATCGTAGTGGACTAGTTCGTAAGGCAACGAAGGCTCTCGTCCTTCTAGGAGATCGGTTAGAAATTTCCAAAATACATCAGCAGAAGGCGGGCAGCCAGGTAAAAAGTAATCTATTTTAACCACCTCATGAATAGGATGTACCTTGTTTAACAATAAAGGTAACTCAATATCGTTAGGGATTTGTGGATGTTCTACTCCAATGCCATGTAAATATGACTCAGCCAAACACTCTTCCAAAGGGATAAAATTGCGCATTGCCGGTAAGCCACCGTTAATGGCACAGGCACCGACGGCAACCAAGATTTTACAATTTTTGCGAAACTCACGGAGGACATGAACATTTTCTGAATTACACACACCGCCTTCGATAAGTCCAATATCACAGCTGCCGCAGTGCTCGATGTCGGTCAGAGGTGAGCGATCAAATTCAACCAATTCTGCTAAGTTCAGCATGCGTTCATCAATATCTAAAAACGACATGTGACACCCAAAGCAACCTGCTAACGAGGTTGTTGCAATGCGTATTTTACTGGTCATGTTGAGTCTCGGCGGTTGCTAAACTGACATCACTGATGTCATGGTGATCATAAAGACGTTGCCCAATGGGGATGGTGTACCCCGTGCGTTTAATTAAAATTGCGCCGGTAGGACAGATATGCGCTGCACGGTCATCGGCAACTAATGCTGAGTCTTTTAGCTTGCCTGAGGGCGCGTTAACAATTAAATGTTTAGTGATACCGCGCCCGCTGAGAGCAAACACATCCTTACCATCTTGTTCTTGACTAGCACGAACACATAAGGTGCAAAAGATGCAGCGATTATGGTCAATCAATACGTCAGGATGAGAAGCGTCCAGTTCACGCTGAGGGTAAAATAAGGGAAAATGGTTATCTAACATATTGAGGTGATAGGCCACCGCTTGCAGCTGACAATTGCCGGTTTTTTCACAAGAGGGACAAAAATGATTGCCTTCCACAAACAGCATTTGGGTGATCTTTTTACGATCTGCATTAATGTCGGTGGTGTTATTTAGCACCTCTTGTCCTTCTGCAGCAGGAAAGGTGCAGGCAGAGCAATTGCGACCATTTACTTTTACCGTGCATAGTTTGCAGCTACCATGCGGCGTAAATTCTGGATGATGACAAAGGTGTGGGATATACACATTGGCCGCCGCCGCTTGCATAATCGTTTGCCCGTCTTCAAAAGGAATTTCTTGACCATCAATGCTTAGGGTTTTACTCATGATCTTCTCCAATTTGTGCCAAATGCGCTGCCGCATCATCACGTTGCGTTAAGTGTCGTGCCGTGGCTAAGGCAGCATCCAAATCAAATCCAGGTTCATAACTGATTTTTTTCAACAACCGTTGATACAGTTCTGGATAACGCTCTAGGGTGCTAAGTATGGGATTTGCAGCCGTTTGCCCTAAACCACAATGGCTTTGGCTTTTTACTAGCTGACAGAGTTCTTCCAGTGCCACAATGTCACCTGCGGAGCCATGACCACCGACAATTTTATCTATTTGTTGCTTCAACAACGAGGTGCCTACACGGCAAGGCGTGCAGAAACCACAGCTTTCGTGAGCAAAAAAATGCGTAAAATTCGTCACACTATCTAAGATATTGCGTGTTTGATTAAACACAATAAACGAGCCGCCCGTTGCAACATCTTCAAAGGCTAAGCGACGCTCAACTTCCTGAGCAGAAATAAATACACCTGATGGACCACCAATTTGCACACCTAAAACCTCTGTTGCACCACAGGTTTCAAGAATGTCTTTAATGGTTGTGCCAAAAACAAACTCGTAAATTCCTGGGTGTAAACAATCACCACAAATGCTGAGTATTTTAGTGCCTTTAGATTGCTGAGTACCCATGCTGGCAAACGTGGCACTGCCGTGCAAAGTAATATGTGCGGCGGCTAAAAAGGTTTCTACGTTATTAACAATAGTTGGCTTACCTAAATAACCATGCGTGACGGGATAAGGAGGGCGGTTACGTGGAATCCCCATATTGCCTTCTAAAGATTCAATCAAAGCAGATTCTTCGCCACAAATATACGCGCCTGCGCCCAAGCAAATTTTAATAGTAAAGCTAAAGCCTTGGCCTAAAATATTTTCACCTAATAAGCCCGCTTCACAACGTGCGTGCAAAATAGCGGCTAATTTTTCATACAAAAACGAATACTCACCACGTAAATACAGAAAACCTTGCGTAGCGCCTACAATGGCTGCCGCGATGGTCATGCCTTCAAACACTTGATGGGCATACTGATTTAATAGCACCCGATCTTTAAAGGTGCCAGGCTCTCCTTCATCGGCATTACAAATAACATAACGATTATCGGCGTGTCCTTCTCGACAAAACTGCCATTTCATCGCAGTTTTAAAGCCAGCTCCACCACGTCCACGCAATCCTGAACGCTCAATTTCTGCTAAGGTTTCCGTGAAGCCGCGCTTACAGGCAGCAGCTAGCGCGCTGCCTAATGGCATGGGCTGCGTTAATAAGAGATCTGTTTTTTTGATATTATCGGTAATAGCGAACAATTCAGCAGGCCAGTCTTCAACGGGAATGTGTTGATGAATTAAGGTGGTAATAAGGTCAATTCGTGCTGGCGTTAACTGGGTTAATGGGTGGCCATTTACTAAGCCAGCAGGGCCTTGATCACATAAGCCTGTGCAAGAAGTGTTGGCCAAACTGACCAAGCCATCAGCACGCACCGCCCCTACAGCGACACTCAATTTTTCAGATAATAAGTCCATGAGCGCTTGTTTGCCTAGCATAGCATCCGTAATTGAGTCACTAATTAGGAGCTCATAATCACCTTGTGGGTGCAAATGAAAAAAGCTATAAAACTCAACAACGCCAATAATATGGCTGGCAGAAAGGGCTAAAACTTTGGCTAGATGGGCAATGGCCGAAGGCGGAATATAATGATAACGCGCTTGAATGGCTCTTAGTATGGCTAACAAATCGGTTGCTTTAAACTGATGCTCAGCCACTAATTTATCGATAAATACGTGCATAGATCGGCCTTTTAGTTGAAATTAGTTCAAGAAAAGTTGCTCGGGTAAGACCTGTTCACCTGTCCATAATGAAGGCAGGGTTTCTCTTGCTCGAATTAAATAATGTTGATCTGCGGACACCATAACCTCGACGGCACGCGGACGGCTGTTGTAATTTGAGCTCATGCTAAAACCATAAGCACCCGACGAACATACCGCCAGTAAATCACCAGGAGATAATGCCAAATCACGATCTTTCCCTAAAAAATCACCTGTTTCACACACTGGCCCAACGACGTCCCAGCGCAATGTTGCGGCATTGCTGTGTTGTTGTATAGGGATAATGTCTTGCCAAGCACTGTATAGCGATGGACGAAGTAAGTCATTCATGGCGGCATCAACAATGGCGAAATTTTTATGGTCTGTAGGTTTTAAATATTCAACTTGAGTAACTAAAATGCCCGCATTGCCAACGATAGCTCGACCAGGTTCGATTAACAATTCAATAGTGTGATCATTTAATCGCGCCAATAACGCATGAATATAATCCGCTGGCTCAGGAGGTTGTTCATTTTTATAACAAATACCTAAGCCACCGCCAATATCAAGATGATGCAAACGAATACCTTCTTTTGCTAATGCGGTCACTAACTCTAGCACCTTATCTAGGGCATCTAAAAAGGGTTGCTGTTCGGTGAGTTGCGAGCCAATATGGCAATCAATACCGATTACCTCAATATGTGGCATCAGCGCAGCGCGGCGATATTGTTCAAAGGCTTGCGTAATATCAATGCCGAATTTATTTTCTTTTAAGCCCGTGGCGATATACGGATGCGTTTTTGCATCGACATTAGGATTGACGCGAAATGATACAGGTGCACGCACCCCCAATTGTCCTGCTAAAGCATTAATACGATCTAGCTCATCACTCACTTCAATATTAAAACACCGAATATTTGCCCTTAACGCGGCTAAAATTTCATCTTCACGCTTACCTACACCGGAAAATACAATTTTATTGGCTTGACCGCCAGCGGCTAAAACGCGCTCTAATTCACCCACTGAAACAATATCGAATCCTGAGCCTAATCGAGCTAACACATTTAAGATAGCTAAATTAGAATTAGCTTTTACGGCATAACAAATTAAGTGTGGATGCGTGCCAAAGGCCGCATCGAAGGCGTGCCATTGTTGTTCTAAAAAATCACGAGAATACAGATAGCAAGGACTGCCATAGTGCGCGATCAGGGATGAAATGGCGATATTTTCTGCATATAACTCGCCGTTTTGATAAGAAAATTGCTTCATGTTGTTGGGAAAATATTATTTTGACTGTATTGGTTCTGGTGAATCACTTGGAAGATATAAAGGCCCTGGCTGACCGCAGCCAGTTAACATAAAGTTTAGCAGTAAATAGAGTGACAACAGCATAATTTTTGAGGTTTTCATGACCCAGCGATACTCCGTTGGAAAAATAAATGTCCCTACGTTAAGGACGCGCATTGTAACGAGGTGTACACATGTTTATTGATAGGCGGCAACATTGAGTAAAAAAACGTGTGCTGCTTAAATGTATTAGCCGAACGTAGTGCGATTCCAGCCCCAACGTTGCGCCGAAGAATTGCTAAATTCAATATAAATACGATCAGCAGTTAAGGGTAATAATACCGTTAAGTGACGACATAATGAGGCCGCAAGCGTAGTGGCGTGTAAGTCTGTTAAACCGATGCTTTTGCATTCTAAATAGGCTGCGGGCTGATCATTGCCAGCAAAATATAAGGCTTGTGCACCCGCTAATTCAATCATGACATAGTGGGCAGGCTTGTCGATTTCTTGGGCGATTAATGCGGAGAGTTCACTCGCTAAATTGGCTTTTTGGGCGGCATCAAGGGGTAAGTTGGTCGTCATTTTTAAGTAAGGCATACGCAGTTCTTCATGTTAGTTACTAATAAATCGACAGCACAGGAGGCGTTTAATATAAGCCCAATTGTAATTTAGCTACTTCAGACATGTGCTCGCGTGACCAGGGTGGATCGAAAACAAGCTCAACACATACTTCTGCAACACCCTGTAAGGCACGAACGGCTTTCTCAACATCGTTTTGAATGACTGGCCCCATACCACAGCCTGGTGCCGTCAGCGTCATGGTGATATCCACTTTGTGAGCAGCATCGCCAATGGCTTCGACCGTGCAACGATACACTAAGCCTAAATCCACGATATTTACTGGAATTTCAGGATCATAAACCGTTTTCATGACTTCCCAACAATTTTGTTCCACTGCCTGAGCATCGACATCATTAATTAATGCGGCCGTTTGTGGGCGTTCTTTTCCTAACGCATCCGCATCACAACCAGCGATTCTTACCATGTGACCATAAGCAGTAATAACCGTGTAGTTATCACCTAAAGCTTGATGAATAGTGACTTCTTCGCCTTTTGCTAAGGTGCCAATCGCACCCTCTGGAATGGTGACGGTGGCGACATCACGCGTCAAAATAAGGTATTCTTTTGCAGACATAGTAATTCCTGTTTTAAAGATGAAAGTTGCGTGCTTCAATGATTTGCCCAGTAATACCAAGGCTCTTGGTGCCAAATAGATAGCTGTAAACCGGCGCCAAGGATGCCATAGACGGCAATTCATGTTTATCTTCGGCAGGATAAGAGCGTCTACGCAGCGGCGAATCAATAGGGCCAGGAACTAAAATATTGACACGCACTTTATTGGCTTCTGCTAATTCTTCCGCAAAAATCTTTGCCATGGCGGTCATTGCTATTTTTGATACGCCATAAGCACCCGAATAAGCTTTAGGTTTTAGCACTGAAGAATCCGTCGTGAAGACCACCGAGGCATGCTGACTTTTTTGTAATACCGGCAATAACATGCGCGTTAATAAATAGGGCGCGTTTAAATTAACATTGAGGGTATGCCCCCAATCATGCGTTGTTGTTTGCAGCATGGGCATGAAAGCACTTAGCTCAACGGCTGAATGCAACAGACCTTGTAATGCCCCGTAAGTGGCATCAAGGCGGCTTGCCAAATCCAGATAATCGTCTTCGCTAGCACCTGCTAAATCAAAGGGATACATGGTCGGGAGCGGTGCATTTGCCGCCACGATGGCGTCATAAGTGCGCTCTATCTTAGCAATGTGCTTATCCAGCAAAATAATATGCGCACCTTGCTTGGCCAAACTCACTGCCGCAGTGCTGCCCAAGCCGCCGCCAGCACCCGTGATTAAAATTACGTGATCCGTTAATATCATAGTCTTGTTTCCAGCCAAGTTAATAAGTGTTTAGGCGACGCGATTAACGCATCGGCACCCCACGTTTCAGGGGTGTCGGTGGGCGTTAAATACCCATACATGGCCGCTAACGTGGTCATGTTGACAGCCTTGCCCGCTTCAATATCATGTCTCGCGTCGCCAATATAAACACATTCTTCAGGTGCAACCTGCGCTTGCTGACATGCTGCTAGCATGGGCGCTGCATGAGGTTTTGCATGTGCCGTGCTGTCACCACTAATTACACACGCCACACGTGCGCGTATATTTAAGGCATCCACTAAGGGCTCAGTAAAACGCTTACGCTTATTGGTAACAATGCCCCATTTGATTTGCTGCGCCTCGCAGAATGCTAAGGTTTCTGGGATGCCGGCAAAAAAATCGCTGTGAACAGCAATATTTTGCTCATACAAATGTAGCATCGTGGTTAAAATTTCAGCTTGTTGCGCGGCTGACATCGATGCCGCTGCGCTGTGTTTAATCATGGCTGCTGCGCCATACGAAATATAGGGCATTAGCGTCGTGATGTCAGTCTGAACAACATTGTGATGCGTTAATGCTGAGTGTAAACATGCTAATAAATCTGGCGCAGTATTCACCAAAGTACCATCTAGGTCGAATAATACGCAGGACAGTTTGAGTGCCACGGGTTACTCCGGACGCTTAAAAGCAACCAAATAATTCACGCTGATGTCGCTACCCAAGGTAAATTTTTTGGTAAAGGGATGATACGAAATTCCAGCCATCTCTTGTAAGACTAAACCTGCTTGACGCGCGGTTTGACATAGCTCTGAGGGCTTAATGAAAGTATTGTATTCATGAGTGCCTTTGGGCAGCATCTGTAAAAGATGTTCGGCGGCCACAATAGCTAATAAGTAGGCCTTGGGTTGCCGATTTAATGTCGAAAAGAAGACGACTCCACCAGGTTTAACTAAGCGCGCGCAGGCTGCCACAATGGCACCTGGATCGGGGACATGCTCAAGCATTTCCATGCACGTCACGACATCGTAAAAAGCAGGGGTTTGTTCAGCCAACGCTTCCACACTGATTGTTTGATAGTCTGCCATGACCCCTGTTTCTAAACCATGCAGTTCGGCAACATCAATTAATTCCTCGCCTAAATCAATGCCTTTAGCATGCGCACCGTGCTTGGCTAAGGCTTCGGTTAAAATCCCGCCACCACACCCAACATCTAAGATGTTGGCGTTTTTTAGCGCACTAAAACGTAAAATAAACGCCATACGCAAAGGATTAATATCATGTAAAGTTTTAAATTCACCGAGAGGATCCCACCAACGCTCCGCCATAGAAGCGAATTTTTTAATTTCATGTAAGTGTACGTTGTCTGCTGGTTTCATAAGTAGTTACCTAAGTTTTAATGGCTATAGTTTACAATATTAGTGGGTATTTCGTCACAATGAGCTTTAGTCTAAAACCTACTTAACCCTTAAAACAATAGGTGGACAAAATCTTGCAAAACGGTAAAATCGCTCGGCTAAAACGCGTCTTAATCCTACTTAAACAACATCTTGATGGCAACAATTACCGTTTTAAATGGCCCAAATTTAAATCTGCTTGGCTTACGTGAACCCACTCATTATGGAACTAAAACCCTACATGACATACACTCAACGCTTGCAGCTCAGGCCTTAAGCCTTGGTCATCAACTTATTTTTCATCAAAGCAATGCTGAACATGAAATAATTGCCCAGGTTCATCAAGCCTATTTCGATAAAATTGATTTTATTCTGATAAACCCAGCAGCGTTTACCCATACCAGTGTTGCCTTACGCGATGCTTTTTTAGCAACTCAGATTCCTTTTATTGAAATACATTTATCAAACATTCATGCGCGTGATGCATTTCGAAAACATTCTTACTTCTCAGATATTGCTAAAGGCGTTATTTGTGGATTAGGAGCAACAGGATACGAACTGGCCTTACAAGCCGCAGATCAGATATTAGCCGAGAGACTATAAAACAATGGAAATTAGAAAAATAAAAAAACTCATCGAACTTGTCGAAGCATCCGGTATTGCCGAGCTGGAAATTAAAGAAGGTGATGACTCTATCCGTATCAGTCGTTATTCAGCCGCGCCTGCGACAGTTGCTTATGCGCCCATGCACGTTGACGCAATCAATGCCGCGAGTGTGTCCTTAGCAAACGTAACTGATGAGGCGATTATTTCAGGGCATATCGTTAAATCTCCTATGGTAGGGACGTTTTATCGCTCTGCTTCACCAGGCAGTAAAGCCTTTGTTGAAGTCGGACAAAGTGTACAGTCAGGTGATACACTCTGCATCATTGAAGCGATGAAAATCCTTAACCAAATTGAAGCTGACAAAAGCGGTGTCATTAAACAAATTTTGGTTGAAAATGCCGAACCTGTTGAATACGGACAAGCTTTGTTCATCATCGAATAACATCAGATTACGAGGAATTCATGTTCGATAAAATTGTTATTGCTAACCGTGGTGAAATTGCTTTACGCATTTTACGTGCGTGTCGAGAGCTTGGGGTTAAAGTTGTTGCTGTTCATTCCGAAGCCGATCGCGATTTAAAACATGTGCGTCTTGCTGACGAATCTGTGTGCATTGGCCCTGCGGCCTCAGCAGATAGTTATCTTAATATTCCCGCCATTATTAGCGCCGCCGAAGTAACGGATGCCGAGGCAATTCATCCTGGCTATGGGTTTTTAGCAGAAAATGCTGATTTTGCAGAAAAAGTAAAACAAAGTGGCTTTGTCTTTATTGGTCCAAACGCAGACACTATCCGTCTTATGGGCGATAAGATTTCTGCAAAAATTGCCATGATAGCTGCGGGTATTCCGTGTGTACCTGGCAATAATGATCCGCTTGGCGATGATAATAAAAGCAATCTCAAGCTAGCACAAAAAATTGGCTATCCAGTAATTATTAAAGCAGCTGGCGGTGGCGGTGGTCGAGGTATGCGTACTGTTCATACAGAAGCAGCCTTACTTAATGCGATTGCAATGACGAAAGCCGAAGCAGGCAGTGCGTTTGGTAATTCTACGGTGTATATGGAAAAGTTTTTAGAAGATCCTCGCCATATTGAATTTCAAGTGATGGCTGATGCGCATGGCAATGCTATCCACTTGGGTGAACGCGATTGCTCAATGCAAAGGCGACACCAAAAAGTGGTAGAAGAAGCACCGGCACCTGGTATTACTGAAGAGCAACGCCATTTTATTGGTGAGCGCTGCGCTAAAGCCTGTATTGATATTGGCTATTTAGGTGCAGGTACGTTTGAGTTTTTATATGAAAAAGGCGAATTTTATTTCATTGAAATGAATACGCGCGTGCAAGTTGAACATCCTGTCACAGAAATGGTTACAGGGTTTGATATTGTGAAAGAACAGTTGCGAATAGCCTGCGGTGAGCCCTTATCAATGACTCAAAAAGACGTAAAAATACAAGGTCACGCTATTGAATGTCGATTAAATGCTGAGGATCCAAAAACCTTCATGCCTTGCCCAGGAATTATCGACCAATTCCACATGCCTGGAGGACCAGGTATTCGGTGTGAAACGCATATTTATAACGGCTATAAAGTGCCACCTTATTACGACTCAATGATTGGCAAACTCATTGCGCACGGAGAAACACGCACCAGTGCCATTGCCCGCATGAATACTGCATTAAGTGAAATCATTATTGATGGCATTAAAACCAATATTCCTTTACAACAAGACATCATGAATGACAGTGCTTTTGCTAGCGGTGGTCAAAATATTCATTACTTAGAAAAAAAATTAGGGATTTATTAAATCCTTCCCGTTTATTTATACTTCCATAAACTATGGCTTGGCAACAACTTACGGTTACAACAGACGAACTTTCTGCGCCTGAAGTCGCTGATTATTTTAGTGAAATAGGCGCAGTATCGGTCACTTTTATGGATGCGGAAGATGAACCCGTTTATGAGCCTGCGTTGGGCGAAACCAAAATTTGGTCTAACACGCAAGTCATCGCATTGTTTGAGCTTGATACTGACCTCACGTTAATTAAAGAATCAGTTAAGCAGCAGTTTATAGACACGCCCTTTAAGCATTGGACTGAACAAACAATTGCTGATCAAGTCTGGGAGCGGGCATGGATGGAATTTTATCAGCCAATGAAATTTGCTAACCGGCTTTGGGTCTGTCCAACAGATCAAGGCAAAGTTGAAGCCGGAACCGTGTGCTTAACCCTTGATCCAGGTTTAGCTTTTGGTACAGGCACGCACCCGACCACGGCATTATGTTTAGAATGGTTAGCCACACAGCCACTTGCGGGAAAAACCATCATTGATTATGGCTGTGGCTCAGGTATTTTAGCCATTGCAGCTTTATTGCTGGGAGCTGTTCAAGCCTATGCCATTGATATTGATCCACAAGCACTCACTGCAACGCTTGATAATGCACAAAAAAATAATGTGCAAGAACGCTTAATTTGTCTGTTACCTGAACATTTTACCCCAGTGCAAGCAGACGTTGTCTTGGCTAATATTCTTGCCAAACCTTTAGTTGATATGGCTGCCTACTTAAGTCAACTGCTAGCACCTCAAGGTAGCTTGGTGTTGTCAGGTATTCTTGCGGAACAATCTGAGCATGTTTTAGCCGCGTATCACGGATTTGTGCCGCTTACCTCTTTTCAACAAAAAGAAGATTGGGTTCGACTGGCTGGTATTAAGCCGTAAAAGCTGGTCAATAAAGACTCTTCTAAACATAAATTCATTAATATGACCCATCCAGTAATTATTTTAAAAAAAAACGAAGACAAACGTTTACGTAATGGTCATTTATGGGTATTCAGCAATGAAATTGATTGTCAACGCACGCCTTTAGAGAGTTTTGCTACTGGGTCGCTTGCTAATCTTTGCAGTGCTGACGGTAAAAGTTTAGGTACCGCTTATATTAATCCTCATGCATTGATTTGTGCTCGCTTATTAACCAGAAAAACTGATCAAAAGTTAACTCGTCATTTTTTCCAAGAGCGGCTTTCACAGGCTTTGCAATTACGAGAAAGCCTCTTTGCTAAGCCTTTTTATCGCTTAGTTTTTGGTGAGAGTGATGGTCTGCCTGGCGTAGTAATAGATCGCTTTGGTGATGTCATCGCGGTACAAATCACCACGGCAGGTATTGAAGAAAATAAGGCAGCATTAATTGAGGCCTTAATTGCCTTACTTAACCCTCGGGCAATTGTGTTAAAAAATGATGCCAGTCAACGCCAGTTGGAAGGTTTAAGTATGGAAGCAGAGCTTGCCTTTGGCGAGTTACCCAACCCTGTCATTATTGAAGAAAACGATGCTCAATTTTATATAGATATCATGCATGGTCAAAAAACCGGTTGGTTTTACGACCATCGTAGTAGTCGTGCCGAATTGGCGCGCTTTGCTAAGCAACACCGCGTGTTAGATTTATTTTCTTACACTGGTGCATGGGGTATTCCGGCAGCAAAAGCCGGCGCCGTGCACGTGACCAGTGTAGATGCTTCAGAAAGCGCGTTAGCCTTGGCGCAAGATAATGCGCGGCTAAATCATGTTGCAGATAAAATGGAATTTATTCATAGCGATGTCTTTGAGTTTTTAAAAACAGCCAGGCTTAACAACGAACGGTACAGTATAATAGTGCTCGATCCACCCGCATTAATTAAACGAAAAAAAGATTTTAAAGCCGGTTATGAAGCCTATAGACGCTTGAATCATTTGGCTTTACAAGTGCTAGAAAAAAATGGCATCTTAATTTCTGCGTCGTGCTCATTTCATCTAAGTAAAGAAAACTTACAAGAATTACTCAGGTCATCTGGTCGACATATTGATCGTCATTTAGTCTTTTTTAACACGGGTGGACAAGGACCTGATCATCCAATTGATCCCGCTATTCCTGAAAGTAATTATTTAAAAACATTTTTTTGTCATGTTGCATCAAGTTTATAACGTCATTGAGGCGCTTTATGGCCACAAACTACGAAAAAACTATTTGTCCACTCTGCGGACAGACCGCAAAAATTAATCGTTTTGCCTTAACTACCCTAAACAACGAAAGCCTTCACTTTTGTTGTCAAGGTTGTTTAAGTATTTATCAATTACTGCACTCCAATATCTCACCAAAAAAAATTATCGACCAATATAATAATAACGAGGAAAAATAACCATGAAAGCATGTGAAACGTGTAACCATCGAGTAGAAATCGGAAAGAACCATAATCTTATGCCCGCATGGCAAAGAGCAATAGGAATGATCTTGGTATATTTGCCTTTATTTACCTTGCCGTTTGTTATTTTAAGTGCGTATTTAACGTATTATCATTTGGTTTTTGTTGGCGCTAAAAATCTTAAAAAATGGCAAGATTTTATCCCTGAACGTAGCAGTCATCGCTATACTTATAAAAATCAAATCACCATGACACCAACGTTTAGAGGTGCTCTTTCTAAATATCGTTGGTTTTGGATTGCTAATTGCACGTGGTACTGTCCCTACAGTGTTGCCTTATTTGAATGGCACACATATTTAGTTAAAGTTGTTGAAAACTGGTGGTGCCCATTTGGACATGAAAGAAAAGAGCATTATAACGATGCGCCAATTGATAAATCTTTTTGGCATATTTATCCAGTAGACACAGTAAAAATGACGCCAGAAGACCGTGAGAATCCCATTTGGAATGACCCAAACGACAGCGATATTACCCATAAATAAGCGACTATACGTGGTTGGGAATGATCTTATCGTTGCTCATTCCCAGTGCATTTTTTAATGCTCTTATGAGCGTAGGTGAGTGAAGTTACTCGTCTCAACAATCAAGTAGACACTGTTTATAATGCTGAAGCTTTACGCATTTTAAGCTACTATAACGTCCTTTGATTTTATGGCTTGATCGCAAATAATGCAGATTGGTTCTTATCAGCTAGATAATAAATTAATTTTAGCCCCTATGGCTGGCATCACAGATCGGCCATTTAGAGAGCTATGTAAACACTTTGGCGTGGCCTTAACGGTTTCAGAAATGGTAGCCTCAAATCCTGCCTTACAAAACCATCCGCGTACTTTGCAAAAAGCAGATCATAGCGGTGAAGCAGGAATACGCTCAGTTCAGATCCTAGGAACCGACCCCAAAGCAATGGCCGAAGCCGCCAAGTTAAATGTTCGTCGCGGCGCTCATATTATTGATATTAATATGGGTTGCCCTGCAAAAAAAGTATGCAATATAGCCGCAGGTTCAGCATTATTAAAAGACGAACACTTAGTAAAAGAAATATTAGAAACGGTTGTTGACGCAGTAACGGTGCCCGTAACCTTGAAAATCCGCACCGGCTGGGATCCTACGCAGCGCAATGCCCTTAGCATTGCTAAAATTGCTCAACAGGCAGGCATTGCAGCGCTAAGTATTCATGGTCGAACCCGTGCCTGTAAATTTACTGGCGTTGCTGAATACACCACCATTAAGCGCGTCAAACAAGCGATTGATATTCCTGTGATTGCAAATGGCGACATTACGTCACCAGAACGGGCATTGCACGTATTAACACATACCGGAGCCGACGCAATAATGATTGGTCGTGCTGCACAAGGTAATCCTTGGTTATTCAAAGAAATAGCGCATTTTCTTAATACGGGTCAAACACTCAGCAAGCCTAGTAGCACCGAAATAACCAGTGTATTGATGGCTCACTTAGAAAAATTGTATCAATTTTATGGTGACACGACTGGAGTTAGAATTGCTAGAAAACATATTGGCTGGTATTTCAATCAATTTGAAACGCGTCCTTCTTTAGCATTAAAAAATGTAATTAATCAAGCCCAAACACCTGCTGAACAGATCAAGAGTGTACTAATGGCTATTTATCTTTCAACGTAAATGTAATCAACTCACAATGGAAAATTCACTCGAAAAACCTCTTGTTCCATTAGCTGTGTGTGTTAAACAGAGTGTAGAAATTTATTTTTCGCAACTTTGTGATCATGATGCGGTGGGCTTACACGCTTTAGTTATTAGCGAAGTTGAAAAACCACTACTCGAAGCCGCGCTTGCGCATTCAGGGTATAACCAAACTAAAACAGCTAAATTACTTGGCTTAAGCCGCAGTACCTTACGTAAAAAATTGGAGCTCTATGGACTTTAACGCGAATAATCCACAACCGATAGGGTCCGTTATGATGGATCTTGTCGGGCAGACACTCAGCGCACACGAGCGAGAGCTTCTTGCACACCCAAATACCGGTGGAGTGATCCTATTTACTCGTAATTTTTATGACGATAAACAAATTACCGCCTTAATTAAGAGCATCCGTGCCTCGCGCCCAGGCCCATTACTGATTGCTGTTGATCAAGAAGGTGGGCGCGTTCAGCGTTTTCAGCAGGGTTTCAGTCGCTTACCCGCCGCCGCACTCTACGCACAGAATCAAGAATTAGCCCATAAAGGCGGCTGGGTGATGGCGGCTGAATTGTTAACGGTAGGTGTTGATTTTAGTTTTGCTCCAGTATTAGATATCGATTGTGGTATTAGTCGTGTCATAGGTGACCGTTCTTTTTCCAATACACCTCATCAAGTCAGTCACTTAGCGGGGCATTTTAGATCAGGAATGAAAACAGCTGGAATGCCAGCTGTGGGTAAACATTTTCCTGGCCATGGTAGCGTGGCGTTAGACTCGCACCTAAGCTTGCCCATTGATGAGCGTACTTTAGAAAAAATTCGAAGTCATGACTTACTACCGTTTAAACAATTAATTGCTGAAGGCTTAGAAGGCATTATGCCCGCCCATGTTTTGTATACCAAAATTGACCAGCAGCCAGCAGGTTTTTCACATTTTTGGTTACATAAAATCTTGCGTCAAGAGTTAGGTTTTCAAGGTGCTATTTTCAGTGATGATTTAAGTATGGTAGGCGCTGAAGGCGCAGGTAATTATATTGAACGGGCTGAATTAGCATTTAAGGCGGGCTGCGAAATGCTTTTAGTCTGTAATAAACCCATTGCCGCAGAACAGGTGATTGAAAAACTATCGGTTAACTATTCTGCCTTACGTGAAAATCATTTACTGGCAATGCGTGGCAATCCCACGTTTACCACCGCCGAGCTACCTCAATCAGTACGTTGGCAAAACTACACCCACCAGCTCTCTTCCTTTCTTAAGACTCAAGAAACCCTATGATGAATGATATTTTGCACACCCAAGCTAGCGCAGAATTACTGTATAGCGAGGCCCAAGTAGAGGCGGCTTTAGATGCTATGGCGGTGACCATTAATCAACAACTGGCCAACACCAATCCATTGGTTCTTTGCGTATTAAACGGCGGTATTATTACCGCAGGAAAATTATTAACGCGATTAACCATGCCCTTAACTATTGACTCGATTAACGCAAGTCGTTATCAAAACCAAACCTCAGGTGGCACAATTGAATGGTTACTCAAGCCTAAGCAAGCACTGCAAAATCGTCTGGTATTAATTATTGATGATGTCTTAGATGAAGGCATTACGCTAGCAGCTATCAAAGCGTATTGTTACGAGCAAGGTGCAAGTAAGGTTGTCAGTGCGGTATTAATTGAAAAATTATTAGCACACGACAAACCCAGTCATGCAGATTTTATTGGCTTAACTGTCCCTAACCGTTATATTTTTGGCTACGGCATGGACTACAAAGGTTATTTACGTAATGCCCCAGGTATTTTTGCCTGTAACGAATAGGAACATGTACTCATGAACTCAGTCTCTAGCGCATCGAAAATTGCTATCATAGGCGGAACAGGCTTAACGCAATTAGCAGATTTTAAAATTACCCAGCAAAAGGTTTTAAAAACCCCTTATGGCGCCCCATCTGCGCCTTTTACCATCGGCGAATTTGCCCAACAAGAATTAATTTTTCTTGCTCGTCATGGGAATCCCCATGTTCTTCCACCACATAAAATTAATTACCAAGCTAATATTTGGGGGTTAAAACAATTAGGTGTCACAGCGATTATTGCCGTTGCTGCGGTAGGAGGTATTACTGCTGAAATGGTACCTGCACAGCTGGCAATTCCTGATCAACTCATTGATTATACTCATGATCGCCGGCATACTTTTTTTGAAAGTGAAGAATATCCGGTGACTCATATTGATTTTACGTTCCCTTATCATCCTGAATTACGTCAGCAACTTATTGCTGCGGCAGCTTTAGCTGAGGTGCAGATTAACCGCGTCGGCACGTATGGTTGCACCCAAGGGCCGCGTTTAGAAACTATTGCTGAAATTAAACGTATGGAACAAGATGGTTGTGATCTTGTTGGTATGACCGGAATGCCTGAGGCTGCCTTGGCCAAAGAATTAGGCATTCACTACGCCTCTCTTTCTGTTATTGCAAACTGGGCAGCAGGTAAAGCCGAGGGTGAAATAACGATGATTGAAATTGAACAAAATTTACACCTAGGAATGGCGAAAGCCATGCAATTATTACGCGCATTTTTAATGCCACACTAAAGATCAACTGAATGCAGCGTAAATGATTTTTTTTGCACGTTTAGTAATAACTAACTTTATTTATATAAAAATATGAGCACACAAGCCACCAAAGAATTAGAAACGTTTATCAATCCACAACCAGATCGTGATTTTACAATACACTTTGAAATCCCAGAATTTACCTGCTTGTGTCCAAAAACAGGGCAGCCTGATTTTGCTACGATTACTATCGACTATGTACCTGCAGAATTGTGCGTTGAGTTAAAATCACTCAAGCTTTATATGTGGTCTTTTCGTGATCAAGGTGCATTTCATGAAGCAATCACCAATGAAATTCTTAATGATATTGTAAAGGCTATTCAACCGTCTTTTATGCGTATTCAGGCTGAATTTAATGTCCGTGGCGGAATTTATACGACAATAGTTGTTGAACATAGAAAACCTGAGTGGCATGCACCAGAGCGTGTGGACCTGCCTCATTGACATAGTCTTCGCTGTTTCTGTCATGACTGTTTGTTGTGCATTGTTTGCGCTGCCTAACTCAGCAGGAAAAATTATCATCACCGCTGAATTTTATTTCTTAGCTTGGTACGGCCAGAGTTTTTCTGATACACAAAAAAAACCACCTAAGTTTTCCAACAAAGGTGGTTTTTTAATGTGTGTTTAACGAGACGGTAAGTTTCCTAACACAACCAACTTAACCAGAAACACTCACGTTTTAAGCTGTCCCAGCTTAAGTAAACTAACGTTATTGTGCATGGTGATAGCTACTTGGCACATCACGACGAGCCGCACCCGTGTACAACTGCCTCGGGCGACCAATTTTTTGTTCAGGATCAGCGATCATTTCATCCCAATGGGCAATCCAACCCACTGTTCTGCCCATGGCAAACATTGCAGTAAACATATTCGTTGGAATGCCTAGAGCGTGCAACACAATGCCCGAATAAAAATCCACGTTAGGATACAGTTTCTTTTCTATAAAATAAGCGTCTTCTAAGGCAATACGCTCTAGCTCTAGGGCCAATTCAAATAATTTAATGTCATGTAGGCCAAGTTCATTAAGGACTTCATGACAGGTTTGGCGCATTAATTTAGCCCGTGGATCATGATTTTTATACACCCGATGCCCAAAGCCCATTAAACGGAAGGAATCATTTTTGTCCTTAGCACGTTTAATATATTCAGGAATTTTTGACACATCGCCAATATCTTCAAGCATATTTAATACGGCTTCATTGGCGCCTCCGTGTGCGGCTCCCCATAAACAGGCAATGCCAGCAGTGATGCACGCAAAAGGATTAGCGCCGCTAGAACCAGCTAAACGTACTGTTGAGGTTGAGGCGTTTTGTTCGTGGTCGGCGTGAAGAATTAAAATTCTGTCTAAGGCGCGTACTAAAATTGGATTAGGATGATAATCATCACAAGGCGTAGCATGCATCATACGTAAAAAGTTTTCCACATAGCTTAGCTTATTGTCAGGATACATAAAGGGCATGCCTGTGCTGTATTTATGACACATTGCCACAATAGTGGGGACTTTAGCAATCAGCCGAATGGCGCACATTTCCCGATCTTTTTTGGAGCGAATGTCTAGCGCATCATGATAGAACGCGGATAAGGCACCGACTACACCCACCATAATTGCCATTGGGTGGGCATCGCGGCGAAAGCCTTTAAAAAAGTTGGTAAGCTGATCATGCACCATAGTGTGCATGGTAATGTTGTTTTGAAACGCGGTGATTTCCTGTTCATTAGGCAGGTCACCCTTTAGAATCAAATAACAGACTTCAAGAAAATTACACTGCTCTGCAAGTTGTTCAATGGGGTAACCTCGATATAACAAAATACCTTCTTCACCATCGATAAACGTAATGGTCGAGCGACAACTGGCGGTCGAGTTAAAGCCAGGATCGTAGGTAAACATGCCCGTTTCTTTATATAGGGCTTGTACATCAATAACGTTAGGTCCAGTTGTGCCACTTAAAACAGGTAAGTCACACAAGGGTTGGGCAGCATCGTTCTCATTTAAGGTAAGACTACGTTGATGGGTCATGGGTTCTCTCTCTGTTTTAGAAATGAAGAAGGGTGATAGAGCTAAACTTTTTTCACATTATCAATCGCTTGTTTAGCAAGGGCGGTGATTTTATCCCATTGCTGATTTTTTACTGCCTCGGCTGGCGCTAACCAAGAACCACCTACGCAAGCAACATTAGCTAAAGCTAAATATTCCGTGTAGTTTTCTGGTGAAATACCTCCAGTGGGACAAAAAGTAACCTGAGGAATAGGGCCAGCAATCGCTTTTAACATGGGAATGCCACCGGCGGCGGCGGCGGGGAAAAATTTAAAATGCGTTAAACCATATTCCATTCCTAACATCAGTTCAGACAAACTGGCAATGCCTGGGATTAAGGCAATATTACCCGCCACAGCCGCCTCAAGAAGTGTTGGCGTTAAGCCAGGGCTAATAGCAAACACAGCACCTGCGGCTTCAGCAGCCGCCAATTGTTGTGGAGTCGTAATGGTGCCTGCACCGACAACAGCCTCTTTAACGTGCTCACTGATAAGTTTAATGGCCTCTAATGCAATGGGCGTACGTAAGGTTATTTCTAATACGGTGATACCGCCTGCGACCAACGCTTGAGCTAAAGGCACGGCATCATTGAGGTCTTGAATAACCATAACCGGCATCACTGGGCAGGCATGTAAAACGTGTTGCGGTTGAATTTTCCAATGTGAATGATTCATGTTAAATTTTTTGTTAGTAAATAAAAAAGGAGGGTAAGGTTCATGCCTTAATGATTAATCGCAAATAAATAAATTTGAGGCACCTGTTTCAGCAGTAGAGGCATTTAAGCGAAAGCGACCAAACATTTCTCTACCCATGCCGTAATGATGATTTTTTGCTGAATTCGGCACGGGCGTGCGTGCATTAAATTCCACGTCGTCTACCATGACATTAATGTTGCCCGTTTGTAAGTTGAGACTGATCATATCGCCATTTTGCACCTTAGCTAAAGGTCCGCCCATCTCACATTCTGGACACAAATGAATAACCGAAGGAACTTTGCCTGAGGCGCCTGACATACGCCCATCAGTGACTAAAGCAACCTTGAAGCCTTTATCTTGTAAGACGCCCAATGGCGGGGTGAGCTTATGTAGCTCAGGCATACCATTGGCTCTAGGCCCTTGAAACCGTATAACAGCAACAAAATCTTTTTCCAGTTCGCCGCGTTTAAATGCCGCCAACATATCTTCTTGATCATCAAAAACTATCGCAGGTGCCTCAACGCACTGATGATCTTCTGAAACAGCTGAAAGCTTGGAAACACCGCGCCCTAAATTACCCTGCATAACATGTAAACCACCACCTTTGGCAAACGGTTTAGCAACGGTGCTGAGCACTTCTGTATCTAAAGAATGCTCTGGAATAGCTTCATACACTAAGTTCCCGTTAAGTAATTTTGGTTCCTGTAAATAGCTATTCATACCAGCTTGATCGGCTACTGTTAAGGTATCTTCATGCAGTAATTCGTTTCTTAATAACTCAGCGATTAACCCGCCCATACCGCCTGCCGCCTGAAAATGGTTAACATCAGCCGGACCATTAGGGTAAATTTTAGCAATTAAGGGAATGACTTTTGAGAGCGCATCAAAATCGTTCCAATTTAAAACGATACCTGCGGCACGAGCAATGGCAATTAAGTGCATAGTGTGATTTGTTGAGCCACCTGTTGCCAATAAGCCAATCACGGCATTGACAATGGCTTTTTCAGACACGACATGCGCGACGGGACGATAATCCTCAGTGAGCGAGGTGAATTTTAAAATTTGTCGACCTGCTGCTTTTGTTAGTTCGTCACGTAACGGCGTATAAGGATTAATAAACGAACTGCCTGGCAAATGTAGCCCCATGATTTCCATCATCATTTGGTTGCTATTTGCGGTACCGTAGAAAGTGCAGGTGCCAGGGCTATGATATGAAGCTGATTCAGCTTCTAATAATTCTTTGCGGCCAATTTTACCGGTAGCATAAGCTTGGCGAGCACGTGATTTTTCTTTGTTGGTTAAGCCGCTTGGCATAGGCCCGGCTGGCACAAAAATCGCTGGTAAATGTCCAAAACTGAGGGCTCCAATTAACAAGCCGGGCACAATTTTGTCACACACGCCTAAGTACAAAGCGCCATCAAACATATTGTGGCTCATGCCAATGGCGGTTGCCATGGCAATTAAGTCACGACTAAAAAGCGATAATTCCATACCCGGCTGACCTTGGGTAATGCCGTCACACATGGCAGGAACACCGCCAGCTACTTGAGCAATACCCCCTGCTTCACGAATAGCTGCTTTTAATAAATCAGGTGCATCTTTGTAAGGTTGGTGCGCTGATAACATGTCGTTATACGCCGTGATAATGCCAATATTGGGTTTTTGATTGCCGGTTAAATCAATTTTTTCGCCAGCACTGCATGCGGCAAAGCCATGCGCAAGATTGCCGCAGCCCATGCCTGAGCGCACAGGTTCTTTTTTAACGATGTTGGCAATGTAATTAAGATAAGCGGAACGAGTTGGCTGACTACGTTCGATAATTTGTTCAGTGACTTCAGTAATCGTAGGATGCATGGAGAGTTTCCTTAAGGTTAACGTATGTGGTGTGAGCGCGTTACAGCAGCATTGGTTTATTTATAATTAGTGAGCACAATGATGTTGAAATAGCAGCATTTTATTCTTCCCATGCCCGATTGTCGCGTGCAAGCAAAGCAACTGAGGCAACAGGTCCCCAGGTCCCTGCGCTGTAGGGGCTAGGCTGGTTATTAGAATGCTGCCAAGCATCTTGGATAGAATCAATCCACGTCCAGGCTTGTTCAATTTCTTGGCGACTAAGAAACAGCGTAGGGTTACCTCGCATGGCTTCAAGAACTAATTTTTCATAGCCGCCAAAGATACGGCTTTTTTTAAAGGTCTCTGAAAAGCTCAGATCAAGTTTTGTTTTTTTAAGTTTAATGTGCTCATCAATGCCAGGAATTTTATTGAGTATTTCAATTTCAACGCCCTCATTAGGTTGTAAATGAATAATTAATTTATTGGGCGGTAAATCCCGAAAACTATCCTTAAAAATATTGTGGGGTAATTGCTTAAAGTACACGACAATTTCTGTGCGTTTGCCTTGTAAACGCTTCCCCGTGCGCAAGTAAAAAGGCACGCCAGCCCAGCGCCAATTATCAATATCCACGCGTAACGCGACAAAACTTTCAGTGGTGCTATTACAATCTGCCCCGTCTTCTTCTAAATATCCAGGCACCGCTTGACCGCGTAAATAGCCAGCCGTGTATTGACCTCTCACTGTTTTTTCTTCTACGTTATGGATGGTAATGGGACGTAAGGCCTTTAATACTTTTATTTTTTCATTGTGAATACTTTCTGCTTCAAGATTAACGGGCGGCTCCATAGCAATAAAGGTAAGAATTTGCAGTAAATGGTTTTGCACCATATCGCGCAATTGACCTGTTTTATCGAAATAATCAAAGCGACCTTCAATACCCACCTCTTCACCAACCGTGACTTGAATATGATCAATCGTGTTGTGATTCCAGTTGGTGGTAAAAATGGAATTAGCAAAACGTAAGGCAAGCAAATTAAGTACAGTTTCTTTGCCTAAGTAATGATCGATGCGGAATACTTGGTTTTCATTAAATACCTTAGCCACTTCGTCGTTGATTTCAATTGACGATTGCAGGTTATGACCGATGGGTTTTTCCATCACCATACGTGATTCATTGGTTAATATCCCAGAATGATGCAAACCTTGGCAGATATTTTTAAATAAGAAGGGCGCTACGGCAAAATAATTAACTAAAACACGTGTTTGCTTGTCAGTAACAGAGGCTAATTGTGCATATTCTTCAGGTTGCGTTAAATCTATTTTTAAATAGTTAAGGCGTGCTGAAAAACGTTGCCAAACCGTTTCATCAAGTGCGTCATGCAAAAATTCTTGCAAACTTTTATGAGCAATTTCCAGAAAGTGTTTTACCTCGTGCGGGTGTCGGTCAATACCAATAATACGCGTGTCTGGCTCTAGTAAATTAGCATTGTCTAGGCGATATAAACTGATGATTAATTTGCGGCGCGATAAATCCCCTAGCGCACCATAAATTACTAAATCACAGGGTTTAAATGTCGTTTTGTTAGTCATTGTGTACGGCAAAAAAGTAGGTTAAGCCAGAATGGCGGGATTATTTAGAACAATTCAGCAAGTAATGTGCCGTTGCTTTTAGCCTGTATTATCTCAGAAAACGCCTTTTTTTGCTTGCTAAGATGCACTTAATCAGTCAGCTGATGCGTTATAACAGTGCGTACAGTCAAGCTTAATGGAGGTTGAGCTTTATTTATCGCTCGACACTAATTAGGCACGGTTTTAGTGCAGGCCGTTAACTGCCATCGTAATGTGTCATATAGCTTCGTCTCAAAAGTAAGCGACCGCATTACATGAATGTTGTCATCAGGTACACGCTCAGCTGCCAAAGTTAGACGCTATATTTCAAGAAGAACACGAGCTCGTAGACTGGATAAGCGACCGCGTCATCCGGCAACCCAAAAGGTGCAGAGGCGCTATCGAGACTGTGAAAGTATTATGAAAACAACACAAAAACAACTTTTTAATTTTGTAAGTCATTGTTTTTATATAATGTGGGAGAGGCTTTAGCCTCGAATTCGAGGCTAAAGCCTCTCCC
>QYQN01000113.1 GCA_007280895.1 Methylococcaceae bacterium | reverse complement strand
CCATCGCAACAGTGCCATAGGCCATGTCACACCAGCACAACGCCATGAAGACTTAGACGAACATCTTCTAAATAGTCGCAAAGCTGTCTACGAAACTGCTTACGCGAAAAACCCAAAGCGCTGGAGTAGTAACACTCGAAATTGGCAAAGAATCGAAAAGGTTCATCTTAATCCTGATAAAGCCAAAGAAAATGATGCGAAAGATAGAGATAGCCAGACAAGAAAAGTAGCGTAAGTTTTAACCGTCGAGGTGACAACTACATTGACAATTTCCGCTTATTCGTTAGGTGTAGCAATCAACACCAACCAAAATAGTGTCGCGGCTGTCGCTGAACTGTTTGTCACTGGGTCAGCAAGCCATTTTCTGCAAACGAATAAGGCTGTCCATCACCAATAATAAAATGATCCAAAACTCGAATATCAAATAAGGCTAAGGCGTTTTTTAGTTTTTCGGTGATTTGCTTATCTGCATAACTTGGCTCACTGATACCCGAGGGATGATTGTGAGCAAAAATAACGGCGGCGGCATTATGATGCAAGGCTTGTTTAACAACTTCTCGTGGGTAAACGCTGGCGCTATCAATGGTGCCTCGAAACAGTTCATCCAATTGAATGACTCGATGCTGGTTATCTAAAAATAAACAGGCGAATACTTCATAGCTATACCCGCGTAACTGCGCACTTAAATAGGCACGGGTAATATCTGGACTGGTTAAAGCATTGCCCCGTTGCAATACTTCTTTAAAATGACGCTTTGCCATTTCCATGACCGCCTGCAACTGGGCATATTTTGCATTGCCCAAGCCATGTGCCCTACAAAACTGCGGTTGACTGGCATCGAGCAAGGCTTTTAAAGAACCAAAATCAGTTAATAGGTCTCGTGCTAAGTCGACGGCAGATTTACCTGTGACCCCAGTGCGTAAAAAAATTGCTAATAATTCTGCATCGGTTAACGCACCTGCACCTTTGCTTAGTAACTTTTCTCTTGGCTGTTCATCTGCTGGCCAGTCTTTAATTGCCATAGTTCTTCCTTCTTTTATAGTGTAGACATCTGCTTGAGCAGATCACAACACGTGCAAAAGGATCTACTATGGCATTAAGTATAGCTCTAACTATTGACTGAGCTTAACCAGAGATCATGTTTATTACACATGCTCAACGCATACAAAGTGCCTTGGTAGTTATTTATCAAAAAAACCGACGAGGCAATTTTATCTTCGAGTGGATTAAAAATATGCTCGGCTAGCACTTCATAATTTTTGTCGAGCAAAACATGCTTAACAATATAATGCTCAAGCCCTTTCATTTCATGCGGTGTAACAACGTTCACATGACAATTAGCCCCTTCAGGGGTTACCGTTATCACGGGCAAATGCGTGGCTTCTTTGCCTTTCCATCGACCAGGTGATTGTTGGGTAAAATAAATATTTTTTAGCGTAGCTAAGCTTTCTGCAGCGGTTGGCTGTGCTAGCACATGCTGAGCTACACCAAGCGCACCAGCGCCCATGACACTTAGTCGAATAAAATTACGTCGTTCCATTCTTGCTCCTAGATTGATAAGCTAAAATAAATAGTCGTCATGGCAAACATGACGCACGGGTTAATTCTGTATTCTATCGCTCTTCTTTTTGGCCACCTTCACCATTAACTGTTGTAATTGCTGCCAACTTTTAAATACAATCGGCGCCCCACCTATAGCAACCGCATCAACTAAACAATACCACGCTGCCACGCCACTGGGCGGATTACCCTGAGGTAACTGCAACACTGGGTCGATAGCTGCCCATTTCCAAGTACCTTCATACGTGCCAATTAACTCCAGCCATGTGGTAATAAAAAATGCCGCTAAATATACCATTGGGGATCGACCTTTAAATAGATACCCTAAAAATACACAATATAATAACGCACCGACTGAATCACCTTGTTCAGGCAAACTGCTAACACCCCACACCGACCAAACGCCACACACTATCACCACAAATATCGCTATAGTGCGCGCATAATTCAAAAATAATCCTGAACGCGCAAGTGCTACCGCCGTTAAGTACACCATGCCATGCCCAGGTGGAACATAGGCTGGCACATTACCAAAACGATAGGTATAGCCTTGCATATAGGGGGAAGCAAAATGTTCACCAATGGTTGCAAAAATAATAGCGATAACCACTTGCGTTCGCACTTCGCGATTTTCACCCGCCAACAAACACGCCAAAAATATCCATCCACAGACGCCTAACGCCTGCTGTTTTTCTATGCTTGCCGTAGCATCTGTTATCAAACAGATGGCTACACAACAAAACGTAAATAGCGCGATGATATAATCACGTTTGTTATGAGGATAATGATGAGTAGCATCTGGAAAGTGACGTAACACTAAAACCTCTTTTACTAAATATTAAACAAATAACCAAGCGATGGCCGCATATCGCGCTAACTTTCCCGTCATAATCAATAAACACGATGGCACAATAGGGAGCTTTAACCAGCCTGCTGCAAAACACAAGGCATCACCAATAATGGGTACCCAGCTGAACAATAATACCCACATACCTATTTTTCTAAAAACGCTCAAGGCACGTTGCTTATTTTTAGCTATTTGCTCAAAGGTCACTTTTTTTTCAACAAGATAACCGAGCCACCATGTTGTCATGGCTCCTAAGGTGTTGCCTAAAGTGGCCACGCCAACCAAGTAAAAGACAGAAAGTGTATGCAGCGACACTAAATACGCTAATACAGCTTCTGAACCTCCTGGCGCCACCGTTGCAGAAATAAACGCACTGGTAAATAAACCAGTTAACTGAATAATGTTTTCTAGCATCTAGGTATTAGCTAAATCATATAAGTAACACTCAAAAAAAAACCCCTCTGCACTCATTGCAAAGGGGTTTTTTAACGTGTCAAAACTAAGAATTACTGCCAGGTAAAGTTTTACTTTTGCTAGAAAAATATTTCTTAATAAACGGCAAGACGAGTGTTGTCAAGGTATCTATGCCTAAACGTAGCTGCTCGAAAAGATAGGCAATGCTTTCTGAAATACTCATGCCTTTAAATTTATTACTAGCAAACGCGGCTAAGATTAAGCCCAGTGCTAAGCCAATAACAGTGGTTCCAGAAACAAAGGAATCAGCAGCAGAAACGACTTTAACTGGCGCGACGCTAGAATTAGCCACGACCGGAGGCGCATTTCTTAGGTTAATTTCTTCAGTTTCAGCGGCTTTAAGTAGGTCTGGCAAGGTGATGGTGTAATTATCGGCATTAGTTAGCGCAGTTACGCCTGGAATACTAGGTAAATCACCATCGCCTTTGCCCACTTTAAGCTGGGCTTTCATGCCTTTCTCCATGTGCTGAGCAATGTCACAATGCACTAAGTAAGTTTTATCATCAGCGGGCAAAATAAGGGTGCCCGTGATTTTCGCTGGGCCACTAATTTCTAAATGAAACATGCCTTTAGGATAAAGGTATTTAGGCAAACCATGCATCATCCATTGATGACGGATGGTGTCATCGTTAACAAAATGCACAGTTAATTTTGTACAGGGCTTAAATTGAAACTCTTGAGTATCGAATGCGAACATACGCCCAGGAAATTTCTCTGCGTATTTGTGTCCAGCATGGACAGTAATTTCTTTGGTTTCAGAAATACGCTCACAGCCGCCCGGCAACACCTCAGCATTTTGCCCCATTACCATACCGCCAGCCATATCCATCAGATGACCGTCACCATGATTCATTAACATGCCATCATGATCTTGATAATCAATTGCCATGACTGCACCTGAAAAAAGCACCATGACTACTATTGATAAAGCTCTGTTCATGCCTTCCCTCCGTACAAAAAAATTAACCGCAGCAACAACACAATAAATGACTAAATTATAGTGATTTAATTTTTGCAAACGCTTCATCAACTTTAGCTTTGAAGCTTGAGTTTGATAAATAAAGAATATATAAACCAGCCAAAGCAAAGAAAATATACAATAAATAACTTGTTTTGCTTACAGGCTCACCGGTACCTGCAGTAAAGCCCATGTGTGCATCTAAGCGTTCACCTTCATCTGGGACTAAGGTGATATGAATAAGATATTTACCTGACTCTGGCACACCGTTTGGCAATTCTAAATTAACTGTACCTGATTTATGTTTTTGACTTGGCAAAAAGAACACACGTGTTCCTTCTGGTTCTTTGGTGACCTCAAACTCCACAGACATTTTTCTATAGCGCATATCTTGATAGTCAAAAACTAACTGAGTTCTGATGCCTGTATCGGGCAATTTACCACAAAACTCTTGCGCAGAATAAACACTAGGTTGGTAGGCGGTATAATGAATCCAATGACCGGGTTCCAATTCAAATTTACATTGATCAGTGTCTGTTCCTGCGGCACCACCATGAGCCCAAAGGCTTGCAGAAAAGAATGCTGCAAAAAAGATTAAAAATATTTTTTTAAATAGATGCGTTGTCTTCATAATTTCTTCCCGTCCTGATAAATAGTTATTATTATATGAACATTAAAATTTGTTACCAAAAATAACAATAAAAATGAAAATGGTCTGCTAGACTCTTCGTCTAAAACAGAAACCAACTCTAGCACATGAAACTACCCAAATAAAGGCTTTGATGAAAGGCAAGCTTACCATCATAAATAATATAAGCAAACGATAATACTTTTTTGACTTGTTGCTAACTAAACGTCCTTTTCGTAGACTTAAGCCATCATTTATAAAAACGGAGCCTCCCAATTATGTCTTCCTTGACAACCTCACCTGCGTGGTCTGCGCTTCAAGACCATTTCAATCATATTCAAAATCAGTCCTTGCGCGAAGCGTTTGCTGAAGATGATCAGCGCCACACTAAGTTTTCTCTTCGGTTTAACGACATTCTATTTGATTACTCAAAAAACAGAATTACCGAAGAAACAATTAACCTGCTCATTGCCTTAGCAAATCAAGCTAATCTTCAGCAGAAGATGCAAGCGATGTTTACTGGAGACGTGATTAATAACACCGAGCATCGTGCGGTTTTGCACACTGCCTTACGTAATAAAAACAACCATCCTATTTTTGTCGAGGGCAAAGATGTCATGCCTGATATTAACCGTGTCTTAGCAAAAATGCGTGTATTTTGTCATGCAGTCAGATCAGGCGAATGGACTGGCTACAGCGGCAAAGCTATCACCGACGTGGTTAATATTGGCATTGGTGGTTCAGGCTTAGGCCCCAAGATGGTCGCTACAGCACTTACTCCGTATGGCTCTAAGCTAAAAGTGCATTACGTATCCAATATTGATCAAGCTGATCTGGTAGAACGCTTAAAACCGCTTAACCCAGAAACAACGCTGTTTATCGTGGCCTCTAAAATGTTCAACACCCAAGAAACCATGATGAATGCAAAATCTGCCAAAAATTGGTTACTTAAGAAAGCCAACGACCCCAACGCCATTCGTAAAAACTTTGTTGCCATTTCCACGCACGTAGAAAACGTTGAAGCCTTTGGTATTGATAGCCATAACATGTTTGAATTTTGGGATTGGGTTGGTGGACGTTATTCCTTATGGTCAGCGGTAGGTTTATCCATTGCACTGTACATTGGCATGGATAATTTTGAAGAATTATTGCTGGGTGCCTTTGAGACCGATCAACATTTTAAAAACACGCCCTTTGAGCAAAATATCCCTGTGATTATGGGATTACTAGGCATTTGGTATAACAATTTCTTTGGTGCCGACTCGCATGCACTGCTACCTTATGATCAATCACTGCAATTTTTTTGCAGTTATTTTCAACAAGGAGACATGGAAAGCAATGGTAAAAGCATCACCTTGACAGGTGAGCGTGTTGATTACAGCACCGGCCCTATTATCTGGGGACAACCTGGCACCAATGGGCAACATGCTTTTTTTCAATTAATTCACCAAGGCACCAAACTGATTCCCTGTGATTTCCTCGTTGCAGCAAACAGTCATTACCAGTTGCCCGAACATCACGATATTTTGGTCTCCAACTTTTTAGCTCAACCACAAGCCTTAATGCGCGGCAAAACCATTGCTGAAGTCACGGCAGAACTTAACCCAGAACAGCAGCAAGATGCGCTGTTAGTGGCATCAAAAGTATTTGAAGGCAATAAGCCCTCTACATCATTTTTGTTCAAAAAACTCACACCAAAAACCCTAGGTTCATTACTGGCATTTTATGAACACAAAATTTTTGTGCAAGGTGTTATTTGGAACATCAATTCTTTTGATCAGATGGGTGTTGAATTAGGCAAAGTCTTAGCTACCGCAATTTTGCCTGAACTACAAAATACAGACTTTATTACTAGCCACGATAGCTCCACCAATGGCTTGATTAACGCGTATAAACACATGCGTGATTAGATAATCCCTATAAATTGATACAGTTGAGCTATATTTTGAAATATCGCATTGTTTTACAAAGGACTACCCATGGGTCGCAATAGGCGCTAGCCCTATTGCGACGCTTTGTGGCTCACCGTTTAGTGCACCCTATACATTATTGGCTGGCATCCAGCGCCTTTTTCAGGATGATTTTTAACTGATTACGTAAGACAGTCATGTCATGTTGCATAGCGGCATGTTGCGCCAACAGCTCTTCAAGATTAGGAATTGCTTGCTTGCTAAGATACGGATTTTTGCAATCAAGATTGTAATGACGGGCTTTAATGTCTTCAATACTGATTTTCCACGCGTATTGATTTTCTACTCGCGAGTTAAAACTATCTGCTTCCTTGCCCCACCATGCCGCTTCAGCCTCAAACTCTTCAAATTTAATTGGCTTGGTTTTGTTGTAACTTTTTATACCTGATGGATAAGGATGTTCATAAAACCAAATATATTGAGTCGGCGAACCTTTACTGAAAAACAGTAGATTCGTTTTAATACCGGTGTAGGGGCTAAATACGCCATTAGGCAGGCGCACAATGGTGTGCAGATTGCAATCTGCCAGCAATTTTTCTTTAATTCTGGTTTTAATACCTTCACCAAACAAAAACCCATCGGGCAATACCAGTGCCGCACGGCCACCCTCGTTAAGCAAGTGCATAATCAACACAAGAAACAAATCTGCGGTCTCACGCGTGCGAAATGCCACAGGGAAATTGGTTTCTATGCCGTCTTCTTCCGTGCCACCAAACGGTGGATTAGTGACGACTACATCGACACGCTCTTTCGCCCCCCAACTCATCAACGGTTGAGCCAAGGTATTAGCGTGACGAATAGTGCTGGGCACTTCAATGCCATGCAAAATCATGTTGGTGAGGCAGAGCAAATGTGGCATCGGCTTTTTTTCTATGCCATAAATGTGTGTTTGCAAATACACTTCATCTGCTACCGTGTTGACCTCTTGAGTGCGAATATGTTCTATCGCACAGGACAGAAAACCACCCGTGCCACAGGCTGGGTCTAGCACTTTTTCACCTAGACGTGGATTAAGTTGACGCACCATAAATTCAGTGACAGCACGGGGTGTATAAAACTCACCCGCGTTGCCTGCGGCTTGTAAAGCACGTAACAATTGTTCGTAGATGTCCCCCAACACATGACGCTCTTGAGCCTTGTTAAAATCAATACCATCTTGAATCTTGTTAATCACTTGCCTGATTAATTGACCAGATTTCATGTGATTATTGGTGTCTTCAAATACCGAACGAATCACATAAGCACGCTGGTCGCTACCTTTTGTTTCCAGCTGCTGCAAGGCGGGAAACAGCTTGTTATTTATAAACTGTGTCAGCTCATCGCCGGTCATACCCTCGGGATTAGCAGCCCAATTACGCCAGCGATAAGCTTCTGGCAACGGTGAGAGATAATCGCTTTGTAACCGCTCCCCTTCACTTTCGCGATCATCAACGATTTTTAAAAACAGCATCCAAACTAACTGACTCAAGCGCTGGGCATCGCCATCGACACCCA
Source organism: Methylococcaceae bacterium (assembly GCA_007280895.1). Classification (GTDB taxonomy): domain Bacteria; phylum Pseudomonadota; class Gammaproteobacteria; order Methylococcales; family Methylomonadaceae; genus Methylovulum. The sequence goes on along the minus strand of QYQN01000113.1, from coordinate 95 downwards.
TGTCTTTGCGCATAATGTTTTGAATGGATTTAATGGTGGCGGAAATACTCATTAAAAAATGATGTTAAAAAAGAGGGGACTTAACGCGTAACGTG
>QYQN01000127.1 GCA_007280895.1 Methylococcaceae bacterium | reverse complement strand
GGAATCCGGATAGGTCATCAACCACTGGCGACCGACCGAGTTTTGCACCAGATATTTAACGATCCAGTTGGGCGTAAACAACTGGGTAGCGGCGGGAATATCCTCGCTATTGACCACCTTGCCAATCACTTGATCTTTCTTTTCGGAGATATAAAACTGATACAACCAACCGATAATCTCGACTTGCTCCCAGTCTTCTTCAGGAATGCCATCCACCAAACCGCGCAGGATGGAATCGGTGCGGGTTAAGTTATCGGGTAATAATAATTCGGTTTCATCATCCAAGGCTTCAAACAAAAACGGCATGGCTTGATGCAATTGATGGCATTGCCCCAGTAACAATTGACGATACAGTGCTTCATCTTTGTTACCCGCCAACTTGAGTTCAACGATATGATTACGCTCCAGACCCAGCGCTTCAGCCACGTCTTGGGCATGGTCGAGTATTTCAAAACTGTTGGTTTTTTCAGGATGCGATAAGACGCGGAAACCGTGCTCCAGATAATCCGGTTTTAACTCCATAAAGCGTAAGGCACAAAGCCGGTTAAACCAAGTGTAAGCCACCTGCTCTACCAAGGCATCAAAACCCAATTGTTCTGCTCGAAGTACCAGACGCTTGCGGGATGGTGCAAGTCCTGCATCAAACGCGTTGCCGTCAATCTGCATCACCGAACCGGAAAATATTGGCTCGCTAATCGTTAGCGTATTGCCTTTATTGTAAACACCAAACTGATTAAGCCGCTTACCGACCGCTTCAATAAAGTCACGACGGGCGATGGGCGCGTATTTTTTAATGTTGTTGGTGTTCATGAGGGAATGAGGGCTGTGGGTTTTTTTGGGGTTAACATGGGATGCTTATTATGCTGTTTGATATAAACACTCGGCAGCCATACCTAATTGGTTAGCGGCTATAACTAAACGATTATCGAGACTTAGTAACAAAGCGTTATGGCGGTTGGCAATAGCAAGATGCAAGGCATCACCGGCACGTAAGCCGGTTTGCCAATGCTTGAGTAATTCGGTTGCCGTTTGATAATCACTATTTATGACAGGTAACCAATCAAAATGGGGTTTTAATAAAAAGTATTTTTCTTGTACCTCTACCCACTGTATTTCAGTTATTTGTTTGGTTCGACATTTAATACCCAAGGCGGAAAAAAACTCGGTTTCCGTCCATAAACTAATGGCTAGCGGATAACGATTTTCTTCGCGCAAGGTCTTATTTGCCTGTTCTGAGTAGGTTTCGTCAACTAAATAAGCAACCAGAACGCTGGTGTCTACATATTGCATTAGTATCTATCCTCTTCACGCATTGTGCGGCAAAAATCTCCTGAACTTATATTTTGCTTAGGAAACTTGGCACGGAATTCGGCAAGATCAGGGAGAATTCGTGAAGTGTTTTTTGCCCTAACAAATTGAGCAATCATTTCTTTTAACCACTGTTCCGACGTTTTACCTTGCTGTTGCGCCAGTGCTTGCAAGGCTAGCTCAGTATCGTTATCTAATTTAATAGTTAGCATAATTTTTTCTATCCAGTTATTTATAAAGATCGATCTTTACGGACTTCGCGCTGCCAAGCAACAGGGTCTTTAATATCTGCAAATACATTTGAACGAACTGCGGCATCCAATGCTTCACTTAATGCCTTCCGTCCTGCTATTTCGTTTTCGAGAATATGATATTCATTTTTTGGTAACAGCTCTAAAAAACTAATCACTCGGTCATAAATAGTGTCCGATAGTTCAAGTTGTATGGTTTTCATCAAATCACCTCATTAGATTGTTTTATTACATTCTGTTCGCTTTGTAGAATACTAGCTACTGTTGAACAACCACTTCCAGTTCGATCTGTAAGTTCTAATAAAATAAAATCATCGTCTTTACCATAGATTTTTTCTATTGCTGATTTTAAATAATTACTCACCTTTATCACCCGTAATCGCCTTAACCTCAGCCAACAAATCACCAAACTTGCCGTAGTTTACTTTTACGCCATCATCTAAATCTAGCTTGATACGCCTATCGGCATAGTGTTTTAGGTTGTCGTCAAAGGCACTTAGTTCGGTTTGTTTTTTCTCTAGCGTAACAAGGTCTTTCTTTAAACGGGTGGTCTCACTGGTGTTGGCATCTTCCAGTTGTTTTTTAAAGTAATCTTTCCGGCAGATTTTATTGCTGCTTGTGCCATCACCTGTTTATTGACATCTTTCGCTTGTGGCGTACCCAGGGAATAAACCCAGATATTAGTATCAACGCAAACGGTCGGCATAAATTTCCTCGCGTGGACAGGGGCTGACATCCAGGACAGGACGGCTAAAATTAGTAAAAAAATCATCCCATTCGATCTGGGAAGGTTCATCTAAAGTAGGAAGCTGAGATGAAATGGCTAATTTTCTGGCTCGTTTTTTTATTGAATTAACCGTAATTTCACGTAACAACTCATCGGGTGTTTTACCGCTTAGCGTCGCTAATTGATTTAACGATTGTTCTATTTGTTGATCAAATTCCAAGGTGTGCATGATTTATTACCCTAATAATTATGGTAGGAATTTATGCTGGCGTATAAATATTGCATTAGTATCCACCAAACTGGTTAAGCCGCTTACCGACCGCTTCAATAAAGTCACGACGGGCGATTGGCGCGTATTTTTTAATGTTGTTGGTGTTCATGAGGGAATGAGGTTAAGGCTTTGGAGGGGTTAGCATTCAATTACCATTGAGAATTAACAGGGTATCTAATAATGGCGTAGTCAGGTGTTAATAAAACACAGCCATGATAAATAGCCTGACAAATTAACATCCGGTCAAAAGGATCGTTATGGTATGTGGGTAATTTACCCAGTTGAGCAACGGCTTCTTCTACTAGTGGTAAGGATTCAATACCATGCTTTTGACGCTCGTTTTGAATATAGATACTGGGTAAATCTGCAAGCGGCAATCGACCTAAATCGTGTTTAACTGTAATTTCCCACGCTGAAACGCTGCTAAAAAAGATGGTATTATCGATATCGACAATCAATTCTCGTGCTTTGGACGAAAGCGCAGCATCATCACGCACTAACCATAAAAAAGTGCACGTATCCAAAAGGATTTTTTGCGCCATTTTTATATCTCCCCACCATTAAAAGCAGCCAGCACATCATTTGGTAAAGGTTGAAAAAAAGACTCAGGCAATGGGACGCCGTTGTCCTTTGCTAATCCGAGAGGGCGACTTAAATTTGTCGGTTTTATACTTTGCTGTGTAGCAGAAGATTCACTGGTCAACTCATCTTCCAATGTCAAAAATATAACTTCAGTTCTACGATGCTGTAGTTCATGTGGCACAGGAACAAAGGCTGGCGTATCTTCAAAAATCAGTCGGGCGTGGTGCATTATTGATTCCTCGTTGTGTTTTCGTTGCTGATAAGTAATATCATCTTAGGCAATCTGTGTGGCAATAAGTACACCTGATTATAAAGATGCTTCAGCAACAACGTCATATCGGCATGGAGCGCCGGTATCCAATTTACATAAATGATTCAAAGCGTAAGGGGGTTTATAACCCAGTTACTCACATTCCGAAGTTATCGAAATATCTAAACATTTCGGTCGGGATTGCAAACATCGACCGGCATTGGTGCAGTATTAAAATATTTTGAATTGGATACTCATACATTTTTTAATAAACTCCCTAGCTTGCACAAGTTGATACTGCCTAAAATTCTCAGCTTTTCTTGATCGCAATCGTTTAGTGGATACTTTTATTATCAAATTTTTAGATTTAAATATATGAATCATTTTTTCCATCGAATCCTTCTTGTTTTTCTGCAAGAATTCGATCTCTGATTTCGTCAGCATTCTTCTTTGTGTTGAGGATGTATTTTGCTTCTGATTCTGTGAGTTTTGTAAATCCGTAGCCAAAGGAATTGATCCACCATTGTTCAAGTTCATGATATTTATCTCTTAATAATATGAGTGTTTCATCTGTAATAGCTAAAACAGAAGAATAATTTTTACCCGTTAATGTTGTTGCTGCAATTGTTTCAATACCAAATTGAGCAACATAACCACATAAATTTGCGAGTGTGCCACCTTGGGTCAGAGTATCGTCAAAAATAATTGCATACTCTGATACATTGCTAGGCGTTCCGGCGAAAGGCGGAGGAAATGCCAAACGTGTAAAACCATTTGACCCTGTACGGTTTACTCTGGCCGCTTGCACGATATTAAACTCAATAGGTAAATCAAATTCTAATCCGATAGCAATTGCATAAGCCAATGGTATTTGGTTAATACTTATTGCTTCTTCTGCGTGGACAGGAATAAGCAAAGGTTTTTTGGTATTAATAATAACAGCTAATTTGGCAATAGCTTCTTTGTTAATCAAATCAGAAGTCAACCTAATCGCCGCCTCTAAATCACCACTTTTTGCTGCGTAATAATCAGGATGCCTTGCTGCCTCTCCAACCGGCGCATTTAAGATCACTTTGGGGAAATCTTTTGGCCATTCCTCTCTATAAAAAGCAACGGGAGGATTTGTTTTCACTTAATCCGTACTCTATCACCCGCCTTAATCGCTTTTAATAATTCCTCACGAATACGACTGAGGTATTGGTCTGCTTGCGCTTCTGTTTCTATAAAAGCCAAGATATTCATCGTGGCTATATGGGCAGGGCTAATGGTGACGGTTCTTTTTGGTGGCGCGATAACAACAGGCTGCTCTGGTATTTTATCTTTGTTTTCAGCACGCTCATTAAGCGGTAGTTCGGGTGGTTTTATCTGCTGTTTTTCACGCTGCGCCTCTATATAAAAGTTGATCTGTTCATAAGCCTCCTCTTCATACGTTTCTGCTTCAAGTTGCTCGCTGTTTAACTGGGGAATTGAGTCGGTGTTATCAATCCGTTTTTTACACAGTTGTAACGGATGTAGCGCTTGATTTTTAAGTTCTAGCGTTGCATCCGCTTGCTTAAGCTCTGACTGAATATGTTCAAGTCGTTGATCAATCTCTTCATGAGCCAGCTTACGCTTATCCAGCACGAGTGATTCATTCACTTGCTGAACATTACTAATTAAAGGATTGATGTGCCTTAGTTGCTCATAAGGCGCGGGGGCTTTATAAATTTGCTCCAATTGATCTAAGGCTGCCTTAGCAATCGGATCTTTTTCGAGTGCTGGACGATTCGCCTTAAATTGATCATTGAGTGCTTTACTTAAGGCTTGCCACGTTTGGAATTGGGTAGTGTAAAAATCATCTAGGTCTTCAAAGTTTTCGGCAAAGTCTTCCAAGGCTTTGGCATCTTCCACTAGGCGTTCTATGAGACTAAAGCTATTACTTTGTTGCAGTAAACCCGACACTAAGGCCAAACCCAGCTCTATGTCTGCTTTGCCAGGATAGTGACCGGTTTGTGCTTTATGGCTAAACGAGGTTAATTGTGCCTGCCAGGTCGTTAATGCCTGCTTGATAACTTCAGAAAGTTCTTTCTCACCAGAGCCTGTAAAGGTTTTATTAAACACATTTCTAACAACGCTGGTTGCTTTTTTGAGCTGCTGCTCATCATGCTGCCGTATTTTTTGAAGACGAATATCGCCTTGTTTACGCACACTGGTCAAGGCGTCGTAGGCTTTTTTAAGCGACAATTCTGCGGCTCCGATGGTAAAGCTGATTTTTCCCGCCAGCGCCAGACGTGCCACCAACAACACTATTTCATCATTGGGCCAGCCATAAGGACGACGGGTAAATTTGGCAATAATATCGCGTAAATACACGGCCTCGTTGCGTTCAACTTTTAAGGTGATATATAACTCGACTTCACGGGTTGCTTCTGGATTACACGCCACATCGGACATATCCAAACTGAGTTGCGCCATGTCGTCGGCCTGTAACACAGACTGCAATTCACGCAATACTTCACCGGGTGTTAAGCGTAACAAATTTAATTTGGCAAAGGTGTTTTCAATAATGTATTGGTAGGCTTCTTCCAGCATGACCGAAGGCGTTGATGACTTGGGTTGCAGCTTGGCGCCTATAGCGTAAATATCAACGTCGGCAAAGAGTAGTTCAAATTCATGGCGCAGGCGTTTTTCTCGCTCTATATTTTCCAACTGCTTTTCGCGCAGTAAAGATTCTTGTTCCGGGCGTTGTCCTGAGTTTTGTTTAAGAAAACGGTCGGTTTTAATAAAACGGGACAAATCACCATCCAAGCCTTTGTAACCAAATATACGCGGATGATCGGGTAATTTAACCAACACACAGCCTTCGCCTTCAAGACTAAAGGTCAGACAGGGTTGGTCATGGATAAAGCTGTCGTAATGGGAATCCAGCGGCGAGATGACTTTAACCACCAAATCTTCCAAGGTCGTACCATCTTTGGGATGGCCGTTACAAAAGCGGCTGATTTTAAAATTTTGTTTGTTGGCCGGATAGCGATAAACGGTTTGCCGCGCCAACAGGCCTTCAAAAATCAGGTTGGAGAGTTTGTGCGTGAGTTCTGAGGGTTCAACATCGGTATGTTGAATTTCATTCTCGATTTCTTTTTCTTCATTGGTTAAAAAGATAAACTCATCGCCGTTACGGGCAATTAATAACTGCCGTTCCAAACGATTAAGGCTTTCTTCAATGTGTTTTCTTAAGGTGATTTTATCGGCATCAATTTGCTCAATACTCAACGTAACCAGATTATCGAGGGTGCTTTTCAGTACATCAACATAGCGAATCAAAAACAGGGTTTTAAGTATTTTACTGTCAAACTCGGTTAAGGTATCCAGTTCACAGGCTTGGTCAATGGTGCGTTTAACCGCTGGCTCCAGAAAACTTTCAATGGGTGCATAAAAGCAATAAAACGGAATCAGTACGCCAATAGCCTGCTCTTTAACCTGTTTGGCTGCCGACTGAAAGGCATCCAGCAAGGAGCGCTCACCCATCGCCAAATGTTTACCGGTCGCGCCTTTGGTACGAATGGATTCAAAGACTTTTTGCACCAACGGATAGTGATAGGGTACAAACGGATAGTTGTCAATAAATGACGGTGCATCACTGTAGCCATTAAGTGCTGCGGTGGTGGTTTTATCAAAACTTAATTGATTGCGAAGAATATCGCCTTTTTCGGCAAACACAGTGGCCAAGTTTAAAGTTGCCGCTTCGGTTTTTTCCAGCAAACGCTTTTGGATGACTTCGGAGGTATTGGAACTGGACAATTGCAAGCGCGTGTAAAATCGTCCCTGAATCTTGGAAAAATCTTCGCCGTCACGTTTATCAAATTGGCCAATAGCCACATCAATATCGGATTGAGAGGTCACAATGACCCAAGCACGGCCACCACAAATAGCCCCCAAATCTTCAGTGATGGTTTGCAACTTCAACATCATTTGGGTGTTTTTACCGATAAACTGCCCGACTTCATCAACCATAAAGAGGATATTTCTATCGCCATTACGATCCAAATAATCGTTGACCCATTTACAAAAGTTGGCAATATCCAAAGGTAAGTTGCTTTCCAGTTGCTCTACCCATTGCCGTGTTGAGGCGCTGGATTGATTTGTGGCAACGGCCAGACTTTCTGCCAGTTCATCCCGATAAAAGTCATAAGCATCGCGTTGTTCCAGCCAATTCGAGCCGGTCAGCTCAAAAAATTTATCTTTGAAGGGTTGGTATTGGTTACGTTTATCCAATTCCCGTTCCAAATGGGCAATATGCGGAAAGTCTGCACAGTAGCCAACTCGTTCATTGAACACTTTAAGAAATACCTTAAGAATGGCATTCTCGCCGTCATCGGTGTTGGCTCTGGAATCAATGTTAAACAAAATGACATCAGCGGGCTTGGAGATGGCACTGTGTATATCGCCAAACAGCATGGCATCATTGATTTTGTCTTTAAAAAAGTCGAGGGCATGACGGGTTTGTCCTGCGTGTTCGGCACTACGATTTTCCAGTAAATAAGCCAGTATTTTAATGAAATGCGATTTACCCGACCCAAAAAAGCCAGAGACCCACACCCCAATTTTATTGGCAACCGCTGGATTACGCTGGCTGACCGCTGGAATATAGGTTTCAAAAAAGCGTCGAAAATGTCGATCCAACTCTTGCGTAATAACGTATTCGTCCAGCTCAACATAAACGCTGTCGTTATCGATCTGTTCGGCTTTAACAACGCCGTTAATGTCGCGGGTGAGTTGTTTGGAAAAAATATCTTCAATAATCATTGTGCGTTAACACCCTTGGTTTTTTTGCCGTCTTCAGGCACTAGTTTGAAAGCTCTGTAATAATTTTTGGAGTCAATCATACCGAAAGGATGAAGATCTCGACCACTGTATTCGCCTGGGTAAAATAAGATTAACGGGGTTTTACCCATCACATCTTGCAAGGCACTTAACAGTTCATGCCCTCTCACTAAAGGCCAAGCGTTGCCCAGTCCGGTTAACAAAACAAAATCCAGTGACTCCGGTTTGATTTTATCGGCGATAAATTCAGCAATCTTTTTTTGGCTAAGCGGCCCTGATAAGGCTTTACGAACGGCTTCTACGCCCGTTTGTTGCTCACGACTAAAGGTGCGCTCTAATAAGCCGCGTGACGCTAGCATGGCGATAAGTATTTCGTAGATATTGACGGTAATAAAGTGGTGCCCATGTTTGTCTAACTTGTCCGTAAGGTGCGTTAAATAATCTCTAACTAGCAATTCATACTTGGCAGGGTAATCAAAAATCCAAAAGCCAATTTCATTACCTAAGCCGTCATTTTTAAGAAAACGAGAGTTTTCTATGCGTTCCAGTATGACATCGAGTCTACTTTGTAGTGCTTTCATAAGGTGCATTCCATAATGGCTTCAAGTTCATGCCTATTAAATTTTTTTAAAAACAGTCGCGTTTCAGGTAACACATAAACAGATTGTAAGCGACGAGTCTTGTTGTTATCCAAGTATTCCGCTTCAACTAAGGAACGGATAATGTTATTGCCAGTTTTATGTAGGGTGGACGCTGATAAGTCATTCAGTCCGGGTAAAAGTCTTGCCCGATCGACTAAAAAAGTGTCCCAAGCATCGTTCGCTAAGGTAGGTTTGTAAACGCGTTTGGTTTCTGCAAGTACGTGGTACATGAAATCAGCTAAGACTGGCGTGTGCATCATTAAGGCGAGTATCAAGAGCTGTTTGTAACTCGATTCTGATGCTTGAAACACGGTTTCAATAAACTCAGTACCTAACGGTTGCAGACGTCTTTTAATCGTTTGCGCATAACGGATAGCCGTATGCGGGGAGTTCTTTTTAAGGATGTTGGCTTCAGTAAATAAGCACGTCCACTCTGCGTCTGGCAAGGTCTGCAAAAGTGTTTCTGCAACCACTCTACTCTCTGCCAAAAAGAGACTACCTGCGGTTAAGTCACGGACATACTGTTTAGCTTTAGTGAGTTCTATCATGTCAGTCAAAAGTTGAAGCGGCGGTTAAACACACGGAATATCTCTGCACCCACGCCTAAGATGTCACGGTGCTATTTTCTTCCCTTGGAAAAGCAAGGCGTACTGTTAGTGCACCCAACCATTATATCCACGCATTTAAAAATGTCCGTGCGATTATGAGCTGTACCATAACGTTTGTGATAGGTATTTTTTGGTGGTGACGGGGCTTTTAAAGCGTTCCGCTGACCTGTTTATTGCTGTGGCCTTGTCGTGCTTTATTTCGGCTAAGCTCGCGCGAAAGGCGGCTTTGGCCTTGTCCCTTGTGTTGAGTGAT
>QYQN01000128.1 GCA_007280895.1 Methylococcaceae bacterium | reverse complement strand
ATTCTTGCCGCTGTCGATGCTAATCAACAATTACAGCAAAAAGTCATTGCTCAAGGGCTCTATTTTGCCAAAATTCATGATGAACAATTTTCTTTATGTGTACCCAAAGATTTTACACCGTATTGTTTTACCGCCCAGTAAATAACCGTAAAATTAGCGTTGCCCCTGAAGTGACAATGCTTGTAAGCAAGCTGCGATAAATCTGTGTTGTTGAAGGCATTAACATTTACGTTTCCTGCGGTATACTGAAAAATGACCCCTCACTTTAATTACAAGAGATTATTATTACTATGGAAGAGCAGTTTGCAAAAATTATTGAAGCTATTGGAGAAAATTTAGAGCGTGAGGGTTTGATCGATACGCCAAAACGTGCAGCCAAAGCGTTTAAATTTTTAAATAATGGCTATGAGAAAAATTTAGAAAGCGTCCTTAATAATGCAATTTTTTCTGCTGAAACAGAAGATATGGTAATTGTTAAAGATATCGAATTGTATTCATTATGTGAGCACCACTTACTGCCTTTTATTGGCAAATGTCACGTGGGCTATTTACCACAGGGTAAAGTTTTAGGTTTATCCAAGGTTGCTCGTATTGTTGATATGTACGCACGTCGCTTACAGATTCAAGAAAAACTAACCAAGCAAATTGCTGATGCTATCGAAACGGCAATTGATGCTCGTGGCGTAGCAGTGGTCATTGAAGCTAAACATTTGTGCATGATGATGCGCGGTGTGGAAAAACAAAATTCGGTCATGACTACGTCCGTGATGACAGGTATTTTTCGTAAAGAAATTAGCACACGTTCTGAATTTTTAAATTTGATTAATCGCTAGGATAACGCTATGTCTACCAAAAAAACGGGTATTTTACTGGCAAATTTAGGCTCTCCAGCAGAACCTACGACCGCTGCGGTGAGGCAGTTTTTGAAAGAGTTTCTGGGCGATCCACGGGTGGTCAATATTCCGAGACCCCTGTGGCTGTTGATTTTGCATGGTGTGATATTACCGTTTAGACCCAGCAAATCCTTACGTGCGTATAAAAAAATTTGGCATCCAGAAAAAGGTTCACCGTTAACTTATCTTACTAAGCAATTAACTGAAAAATTAGCCTTATATTATCAGCCCAAAGGCGTTGAAGTGCGTTATGCCATGCGTTATGGACAACCCAGTATTGCTTCACAGTTAGCGCAGTTTAAAGAATTAGGGATTGAAGACATTATTGTATTGCCGTTGTATCCACAATTTTCTTCAACCACTACTGCCTCTGTTTATGATGACTTTGTTAAAGAAATAGGTAAATGGTGGCACTTCCCAAGTTTTCGTTTTATTGCTGATTATCATCAACATCCACACTACATTGAAGCTGTCGCTAATAGTATTAAGGCGGCCTGGCAAACACACCCCAAAAATCAGCTGTTAGTGATGTCTTTTCATGGCTTGCCTGAACAATTAACGGTTTGGGGTGATCCTTATTATCATCAATGTCTGCGCACGGGTGCATTAATAGCAGAACAACTAGGCTTGGCAGCGGATGACTGGAAACTAGTGTTTCAATCGCGTTTTGGTAAAGCAGAATGGTTAAAACCTTACTGTGTAGACGTGCTTGAAGCCTTGCCCAATGAGGGCGTAAAAACAGTTGACTTAGTGTGTCCAGGTTTTGCAGTAGATTGCCTTGAAACGCTAGAAGAAATTGCTATGGAAAATAAAGCACTATTTTTAGAGGCGGGCGGTGAAGAATACCGTTATATTCCTGCGTTAAATGATTCAGATACACATATTGACGTTCTTGTTAGCGTTTTATCTCACAGTTAAAATAACGTTGCTGAACATCGTAATAAAGTGGTTAATTTGGCAGAATAAAAGCAACGCTAGACATGAGGTGAAGAAAGATTAACCTAACTTTTGGACTAAGTATGAAATACCCTGAGCAACCGACGCAGAAAACACCGCCAAAGACACGTTAGTTGCTTATTTATAAAATGGATATTCCTTAACATCATAAAAATAATAACTAGGCTAATACAATGAAAAAAATTCTTACCACATGGGCCGAAGCTGAATGGCCATTTGTTAACTCAACGCAACCCTTAGCGACAGGTGATGGACTGATCGATAGCAGCGGCTTTGCCACCATTGAAGTGGATAAGTTATTCACTGCAATAAATCATGCACAGACGCTCACAGGGCAAGCAGTGTTATATCGCTCGCTTAATCAGCCATTAACGCAGTTAGATGCAATCCAACAAAAACAAGAAGCGGTAGCAGAAATTCGTGCCAATGCACAGTTAAAAACTGCCTTAGAAACTATCGTGCAAAATGCCGCCAACCATGAAAAAGATTTTTTCTTACTATTATTTGGCGACTATAAAGGCACGCTCGGCACCATGCACGATGGCCATGAAATTGAAGGCTATGGCTACGCGCTATACCGTAAAGCCATGCACTTTATGATAACTTGGGTAAATGCAGCACAAACCTTAGAACAACCTAACAGTGTTTATCTACAGCAATTGCTAGCGCGAGTTACACACTTTACGCAAACGCGCAGCTATGAATTAATGAAAGGCCCGGTATTTGTTACAGAAAATGGCCTTCAAAGTAAAACAGAGCGTCAAGGACGTTTTTCCCCTGCCGTGCTGTTTGTGCCAAAGATTATTAAACCACTATTAATCGCCGCCACCTTTGCTTTATATTGGCTACTAACAGCTGTAGTCCCAGTGGATATGCAGCCTGAGATACCTAATGAAGCCATCTTTTTAACCCCCTTCCTGTTGCTGTATTTTCCGTTAGTGGGTGGCTTTGATCGCGATAACTGTATCAAACCCCTGCGAAAAATCTATAAAGAATGCCAAGATGTAGCAGATGTCCTCGATGTTTTGGGTCAGCTGGATGAGTTATTAGCGTTTATAAGCGTGGCAGAAAAAAGTGCCCATAACATGGTATTGCCACACTTTATCAACGCAGATCGTCATCAAATGCACTTAGAAGAAGCAAAAAATCCAGTATTAAGTCAACATGACGCGCACTATGTGGGTAACGATCTGCACTTACAAAATGAAAAATTAGTATTAATTACCGGACCTAACAGTGGTGGGAAAACAGCATTAAGTAAAACCATAACGCAAATTCAATTACTTGCCCAAATTGGCTGTTATGTACCAGCCCGCTCAGTGAGCTTAACTGTGGCTGATCATATCTTTTATCAAGTACCAGAAATTAGTCATTTAGAAGATGGCGAAGGGCGTTTTGGAACAGAATTAAAACGCACCAAAGCCATATTTTTAGCCACAACTGCTAAAAGTTTGGTGGTATTAGATGAAATGTCAGAAGGCACCACCTTTGAAGAAAAAATGGAATCATCACACAATGTGCTAAATGGCTTTTATCGCAAAGGCAATAGCACGATTCTCATTACCCATAATCATCAATTAGTTGATCTTTTAGTTAAGGAAGGAACGGGAGATCCCAAACAAGTTGAGTTTGCCAATGAAGCACCCACTTACAAACTAATAGCAGGCATTTCCAGAGTAAGCCATGCTGACCGAGTAGCCAAGAAAATTGGTTTTTCTAAAGAAGACATTGAACATTATCTTGAGGAGAGTAAATGAAAATTGGCACCCCTTTACAACCCAGCGCAACCAAAGTCCTGTTACTTGGCAGTGGCGAGTTAGGCAAAGAAATAACCATTGCACTGCAACGTTATGGCGTGGAAGTGATTGCTGTAGATCGTTATGCCAACGCACCTGCCCATCAGGTAGCGCATCGTTGGCATGTGTTGGATATGACCGATGCAGAAGCATTAAGTCAATTAGTTGCCTTAGAGCAACCAGATTTCATTATTCCAGAATTAGAAGCTTTAGCCACAGATGAATTATTCACCATAGAAGAAAACAGTGCTTGCACTATTGTGCCCAATGCCTCAGCAATACAATTAACAATGAATCGAGAAGGTATTCGACGTCTGGCCGCAAGACAGCTTAAAGTGCCTACCTCGCTGTACGCATTTGCCGATTCCTTCACAAGTTTAGAGGCCGCCGTTGAGCAAATTGGCTATCCCTGCTTTGTAAAACCAACCATGTCCTCCTCAGGAAAAGGCCAATCACTGGTGACCACGCCAGAGCAATTAAAAAATGCTTGGGACTACGCTAAAGCCGCTGGACGAGTAGACACAGGGCGCGTCATTGTTGAAGAAAAAATTACCTTTGATTTTGAAATTACCTTACTCACCGTGCGCTCGTTAAATGCGCGAGGAGATGTTCATACCTCATTCTGTGCGCCCATTGGACATCGACAAGAGCACGGCGATTATCGAGAAAGCTGGCAACCTCAGGTCATGACCGAAACTGCCTTAGCGCGTGCAAAAGAAATTGCCGAAACAGTCACCGAATGTATTGGAGGCTTAGGCTTGTTTGGTGTTGAGCTGTTTATCAAAGACGAGCAGGTTTGGTTTAGTGAAATAAGCCCTAGACCCCATGATACTGGCATGGTAACCATGGTCACGCAGAAACAAAATCAATTTGAATTACATGTAAGGGCTTTATTAGGCTTACCTGTCGACACACGTTTGCGTCAAATTGGCGCAAGTGCGGTGATCTTGTCAGAAATCGATAGCGTAGGCGTAGTCTATAAAGGCTTAGAGCAAGCCCTCGCCATTCCTGATAGTGAAGTGCGTTTATTTGGCAAACCAGAAGCCCATATTAATCGCCGCATGGGCGTCGCCTTAGCAACAGCCACCACCATCGACGAAGCGCGAATAAAAGCTGCAATGGTTGCCAGCTCAATAGAAATTAAAGCTGCGTAATTGTTTGTTGGGAAGTGCTTACTCTGCTTCGTTTACACAGCTAAAGTAGCGTGTTAATACGGATAATCTTTGCACTAAAACTGCACCCTGTATCTCTAAGCCGTCATCCCAAAAAAAGTAAGATTGACGGCAAGATTACGTGAATAACTAGCTAAGAAAATAGGTGTAATTTTGACAAACAAACACGTTCAACGATTACCCAGCAGCTTAGCCAAGGCACTCTTACTAATGAGTTTAAGTGCGCTAAATATCGCCCAAGCAACCGCAGATATTTATAAATTTGTCGACAGCAATGGCCATACGTATTACAGCAACAAGAAAAAAAACAATCGCTACCTAGACAATCAAGGACATATTTATTATGCCGACGAACCCACCAATAAAGTGTCCCAGCAGGTATTTAAATTTAAAATACGCACCTACATACCCAGTGAATTTACCGCCTCTGCCTTACGTTACCGATCGGCAAATAAACAACGCTTCAGTCCCTTAATTGAGCTTACCGCAGCCAAACATCAAGTCGATCCAAAATTAGTACACGCCATGATTCAAACCGAATCGGCCTATAACGCAGAAGCGATCTCTTCAGCAGGAGCCGTAGGCTTAATGCAATTAATGCCAGATACTGCAAAACGTTTTGGCGTTGATAACCGCAGTGACCCCTATCAAAATGTAGAAGGAGGCATTCGTTATTTAAAGCACCTCATGGGCTTATTTGATGATAATTTACAGTTAGCGATAGCCGCCTACAATGCTGGAGAAAATGCCGTTATCAAATATCACCACGCCATTCCCCCTTATCCAGAAACACAACATTACGTCAAACAAGTGCTAGCGTTATATCAGCGTTAGCGAGACTAACGCCTGAAAAAGGTGTGCCGAAAATAATTAAATTGCCCCCCCTTCTATTGTAATATTGTATATGTAAACCCAATCCTAAACGTCTTCATTGCAAAGATTAAGACAACAAAAAAGGCGCAATAGGCGTTAGGCATATTGCGCCACATAATGAGATGAAGCAAAGGGTGTATTACGCTAACGCCTACACCCTTTAAATGCTACCTTACCGAGTGACAGCAAGACCTTAAATAATATCAATATCATCAACGGTGAACGCTAACTTAGTCCCTAACAGGGCTACTTTAATTGCTGCACCGGCCCCGTTTGCATCAGCGTCATAACTTAATACGCCATTAGTGCGGTTGTAGAGTAAATAATCGTTTTCATCTTTCGCCACACGACCAATTCGGAGATTTTCCTGACTAAAGTCATCAACATTTAAGGCAGCAAATACGCGGCTATCAAACTGCAAGGTATCTTGACCAACGATAAACGTGGTTATTTTGTCGCTACCCACCAAGGTATTCATCACAAAAGTATCTTGTCCGTCCTCACCTAGCAACTCATCATTACCTAAGCCACCCGTTAACATATCATTTCCTAAACCACCTTGAAGCGTATCGTGTCCTGCCAAGCCGTTCATTACGTCATCACCTGCCGTACCAATCAACACATCATTACGCATGGATTCTGTTTTGCCTTGTTGAATAAGCTTAAAGTCTACGGGTACTTTAAGCGTGTTACTTTCATCCGATATGCTAAAAACAAATTGCGTGCTTACATTCGTGGCAAGCTTCTCAAGCGTCTCAGCATTGGGCTCAAAACGATATTCGCCAGTGCTAGGATTGATTGTTAACGTGCCAAAAGCATTACTTTTGCTAACACTAATTTGATTACGCGCATCGATTAGACCAAAGCTAATACTGTCTGAATCAATGTCGCTGGCGCTTAATACGCCCGTCACTGTGGCATACGTATCAACATTTGGGGTATCGATATAGGTGAGGGCAGCAGGCGTTGTCGTGACTATTGGTGCATCATTAACCGCAGCAAGGGTTATTGACGCTTGCACTGGCGTGGCTGAGCTTAAGCCGTCACTATCTAATGCCACCATACTGAAAGCCTGAATCGTCCCCTGAGCATTTTCATCGCCCACCCAAAAACCACGCTGCTCTGCACTAAGCGTGTTATTGGTTTCGGCATTCCATGCAGTGGCCGTACGCAATTGTTCACCAATAAGCAATGTGCCAGCATTGACTTCCTTAACAACATATCCCGTAATAGCTGCTCCAGCAGTATCAATAACACTGAGTGCTTTTAATTTAGCAAAGCTAAGCATGGTAAGCATGTCTTCTTCACCCGAGGCCACCGCACCAGTAAAGCCTTTAAATAAAGGTGCGTCGTTAACATTTTGCACCGCAATTGAGATGGCGTGTTCCGTTGCTTGCCCACCTTTATCAGTAGCAATAACGGTTACGTCGTACTGATTTTTTGCTTCATAATTTGCGGCTTTCTTTAATGTCACAACCCCAGTTTTAGCATCAAGGTTTACTAAATCAGCATCCCCTTGTGCTTTAAGACTAAAGCTTACAGCATCATCTTGATCTGCATCAGTCACTGTGCTGGTGTAAATCACGGTACTAACGTCAGCATTTTCAGAAACTGTGCCTGTTTTAGCTGAGCTAAATACGGGAGCAATATCAAAGCTATTTGTCACCTTAACGGTAATGGCTTGTTCTGCTGTTAAAGCATGGCTATCAGTGGCTATAACGGTAAACGTGACGGTGGGTTTGGCTTCAAAATCTGCCGATTGTTTTAAGGTCACCGCACCTGTTAGCGAATTGATCGCTACCAAATCAGCATCACCACTGCTTGCTTTTATGCTGTAGGTCAGCGTGTCTGCAGCATCTAAGTCTTGCGCATTGGCTTGGTAAATAACGGTGTCTACTGTGGCATTTTCAAGCACACTGCCGATATTTCCTGACACAAACGCAGGGGCTTCATTTACGTTACTGACCGACACCACGAGTCCCTGACGGGTTAATAAACTTAAGCTCGCATTATCAGAGACCTCAATATTAAGGGTATAACTCGCTTTGCTTTCAAAATCAGCTTTGCCTGTAAAGCTTAGCGCGCCTGTGCTGCTATGAATTGAGAATTGCGCCGCATCGGCGCCAGATAAGCTATAAGAAAGCACCTGTCCGGCATCGACATCGGTGGCTGTTGCTGTATAAATTACTCCAGTTTGCTGATTATTTTCTGGCACTGTTGCCGTCGTAGCCGAGGTGATTACGGGCGCTTCGTTAACATCAACAACAGTAATAACAACTTCTTTTTCAGCCGATAACCCCCCCGCATCGGTAGTTTTCACGGTAAAACTGTAAGAAGATTTAGCCTCATAATTGACTGTGTTTTTTACCGTCACGGCACCCGTGCTGGCATTGATAGTCACTAACTCAGCGTCTGCAACGGCAGCTTTAATACTATAAGTATGCACATCATCACGATCCACATCAGCTGTCGTAGCCACATAGACAACAGTATTCAACGCTGCATTTTCATACACTTGCCCAACACTTGCAGAACGTATGGTCGGCACGTTGTTACCCAAATTAAAGCCGGCAACAATTGGGTTATGGTCACTTGAACGGTACGCATCGGCGGCATAATAACTGACTATTTGAGCGTCTGTTTTATAGTTGGTGTTGTAATCTAATACGGTTGGCTCTTCCGCATTAATTGCCAAGGTTTGCGCAGCACTCATTTTATTAACCAATGAATTACTGATTAAAATGTGATCCAACGAGCCCCATAAACCATCGTAGGAATATGATAAATCACTGCTTGCCATAGCGAAGCCATTGGCTTTCAAGTAGTTAATTGGATCTTCTTGACTGTAGGCATTGAAATCACCCACCAAAATAATGTCAGAATCATTGGAGCCGGTGGGGCGATTTTGCAACCAAGCAATTAAATCCTGCGCCGCTTGCATTCTGGCCACATTGTTTGCACCCTGACCATCACCACTATCCGCATCTAACACACTGCCTTTAGATTTAAAATGATTAGCCACAACGGTAAATTCTTCACCATCGGCAAGTGACTTAAAGGTTTGCGCCACGGGTGCACGATTACCATAAGTGATTGAAAAGGCATCATAAGCTGGATTTGTGCTGCTTGTATCTGGTACGGCTGCTTGCCCCACTAAGGCAACTTTGGCGGTTTTATAAACAAGCCCCACCATAATGGCATCATCACCGGCCGTCACAGCATCGCTGCCATTGGCATCGTCATAAGGCGCTTTTACATAGGCATAAGTGCCTGCACCCGCTGACGCATTAAGTGCGTCGACTAGGCTATCAATAGCACTGCTACCGTCAGCAAAACCATTATTTTGAATTTCCATCAAGCCGACCACATCTGCATCCAAGCCCGTGATATTGGCAACAATTTTAGCTTGTTGACGGGTAAATTCGGTTGCATTATCTGCGCCCCGTCCAGCTTGACTGCTACCGTTTGGGTTAGTGAATGTTGTTGAACCTAAGGTGGTGAAATAATTTAAAACATTAACCGAAGCGACTTTAATTTCTGAAGAACTGATTGCCGTCGCAATATTGGCTGAGGTAGGACGCGCATCGCCAGTAAAATTAACGGTTGTAGTCGGCTCTACACGATAAGTTGTTTGATAATCCAGTGCTGAACCATCATTAAATTGATCTAATACCCCCACAACATTAGTCACTGCATCACCAGCACGCAACGGATTGCTGGCAGTAAGCTCGGCACCATTACGACCTAATAAGCTCGTGGGGTTTTGGGTACTGCTGCCATCCCCTACAATAATTTGATCTTTTTGAACGGCAGCTTGATAAGCCGTGTAATTCGCTACACTTGGCGCTGAGCCTTCCGTAAACTGCGTTAATAGAGCATCTGATGTTAAGGTGACTTCACCATAACGACCTAAATCATAGTTATCGGTCACCACTAATTTACCATTGGCAGTGCCTGAGCTAATGTTCACGCGCATGCCTTCGTAAGCTTCCCAATTAACTATTGAAGCAATCGGCAAGGTGATGTTAACGGGTTCAGGTAAAACAACGGTTGTTGCATCGGTGATTAAACTAAAGCTGGGCGAAGTGATTTCGGTTAAACCGTTATATTCAGCGACCACGCCACTCACCTGCACAGTATCCCCAACGCTGTTAGCACTTAAGCCAGTAAGCACTGAGCTACCGTAATACACAAAAATACCTTCTGAAGTGCTTGCATTACCATCCTGATCACCGCTCTCTTCTTGTACATAAAAGCCTTTTTCATTGGGTAAATAAGCGGTGACGACACCTTCAACGGTAACATTTTGCCCAACTGCACTGGCAATACTGCCCGCACCTTGCACCGCAGAAATTTTTACAATGCCGGTGTCATCTGTGCTAATTGTGCCTGTTGCCGTGGTGCCAATAATGTTGCTACCTGTGCTGGGACTGCTTAAGGTCACGGTAAAGTTTTCACTGATTTCCGCACTGGTGTCTCCACTGACGGGAATAGTAATGATTTTAGTTAGCTCATTGGCTGCAAACGCTACTGTTCCTGTTGGTAAGCTACCACCAAAATCTGCTGCTGTGGCAGAATCACTGCTTACGGCGTAATTAACCGTGCTTGCACTGGTGCTTAGTCCACTGCGCGTTACGGTAAAGGTAAAGTTACTCACGCCACTATTCCCTTCTGCTTTAACAGCATCCGTTGCGGTTATTGCTAGTAATGTGCCCGTGTAGCCAGTAATACTTACGTCATCGACACGCCAATTTGCACCCGCATTCGTGCCCGTACCTGAAGACGTATAAGTAAAGGCAAAATATGCAGCTTCACTGGTAATCGCGGATAAATCCACTAAGCCAGAGGCTGTTGTTTGCTGACTGTTTTCAGCAGAAGGCGTATAGCTTAACGGTGTCCAAGTGGCTACTGTAGGATCACCTAGGCCAGTATAATTAACTGAATACTGTAACTTAACTTCAGGATTAACAACGCCCGTATCGGTATAACGCGTCCACGTAGTAAAGCTTAAAAACTCAGCATCCGTTTGCGTTAAATTAAAGGCTTTAGAAAGCAGCCAATCATTGGCCGCAGCGCTATCACCGAAGGCGTTAACTTCTGCCGTGCCTGCACTGCTGTACCATGTATTCGTGGTATCGGCATCTTTACTGTACGCCGTAAACTCACCCAAACCGCTGCTAAACGTTTCACTGTACGCTGTGCTAAGACTCGCGCCTTTCAGCACACCTAATGCGCCAGGCGAACCCATCCCCCCCGCTTGCGTAAAGGCTCCTAAAGAACCAGAAACTGCTGCCTTGTATTTAGGGATGCTGGTTGATTGCTCGTCCCATACGGCTGATGTTGTCGCAGCGGCGGCACCCACCGCCGGGCCGGCATGACCCGTCACCACGGAGGCGTTATCGGCGCGTGCCGCAGGACTAATTACCGTGCCGTCACTGGCAGTGATAGCGATCGTTGTATAATTAAATCCTGTGACCACTTTACCGTTCACATCAAACACAACGACGGCATCTGCACTGCCCAAACCAGCACCGCCCGTGGCAATCACTGCTCGGGCATTGGGTAAATTACTCCACGCTGTACGGAACGCTGCGGCATCGGTATTATTGGCGACCACTAAGGTAGCACCTGCTGCCAAGCTTAAAGAAGGAAACGCAGTTGCACTGCTAAACGTTGCTGCACTGTCATTCCATTTCCACCCCGTTAAATCAACAGTGCTTGTGCCATAGTTGTATAACTCAAAGAAATCAATGCTGTTTGCATTAGAATTAACCTCGGTAATTAAAACATTGGCTAATGACGACGTAGTGGGAGCGGCCGTCACAAAATTTAAAGCACTATTGCCTGTTAATCCTGTCCACGCATTATTGGCATGATCAATTAACGCGGTCGTGCCCGCTTCGACGTAATAGCCCGTGTCTTGCACTAAATTAGCTGTAGGATCAAGCGTTACTGTGTTATAGGCAATAGTGACGCGACTGGTATTATTGGCTGCAAGGGTTTCTACAACACTGTCATCACTGCTTTTTTTAATAACAAAAGACCCTGCTCCAGCTTTAACCGCTTCATTAAAAAATAACTGAATCGAGCTAGACACCGCCACACTACTGGCATTATCAGTAGGCGAACTGCTCACTAACACGGGAGCTTGGGTATCGGTAACATTGGCACCTAAACTGACCCAATTGCCCTTAAATTGCTGATCACTGGCGGGCAAGTCTTTAGATACTAAAGATTTACCTGACCACACGCTGTCGCCATTATCTTGTAACAGTTGCACTAACGTGCCACTACTGGTACTGAGCACATCGACAATAGTTTCAAAACTGCCACCTGTGCCATCGCGCAAACTATCTAACGCAACGTCTAACTCTGTGGGCGTGGTTGAGGCACCATCCCAGCGATACAAACGAAAATCATTGGGCACCGT
>QYQN01000114.1 GCA_007280895.1 Methylococcaceae bacterium | reverse complement strand
TTAGCGTGTGGCAACAACTTGATCTAAATGAAATGCTGCGTGTAATGCTTGCACAGCTTGCTCTAAATACTTTTCATCCACGACCACAGATATTTTAATCTCCGAAGTGGAAATCATACGAATATTAATCCCCTCTTCTGCCAAGGTTTTAAACATGGTGCTGGCAATTCCAGCATGTGAGCGCATACCCACGCCCACAATCGATACTTTAACCAGCGTGTCATCGCCCGTGACAGCTCTTGCGCCTAAGTCCAGACAGGTTTGAGCTAAAACGGTTTTAGCACGTTGGTAATCATTGCGATGCACGGTGAAAGTAAAATCTGTCGTGGCATCATCGGCAATATTTTGAATAATCATATCGACTTCAATATTTGCATCGGCAATCGGCCCTAAGATTTTATACGCGACACCGGGTAAATCGGGGACGCCTGTGATAGTTAATTTTGCCTCATCACGATTAAACGCAATGCCCGATACTAAAGCACTTTCCATGGTTGATTCCTCGTAGGTAATGAGTGTGCCACACCCCTCTTTAAATGATGATAAAACACGTAAGGCAACATTGTATTTGCCTGCAAATTCAACTGAACGAATTTGTAAAACCTTCGAACCCAAACTCGCCATTTCCAGCATTTCTTCAAAAGTAATGCGCTCTAAACGACGCGCTTTGGGTTCAATGCGTGGATCGGTGGTATACACTCCATCCACATCAGTAAAAATTAAACACTCATCTGCGTGTAATGCTGCGGCCAGGGCAACGGCGGTGGTATCAGACCCCCCTCGCCCAAGCGTGGTAATATTTTCGTCCTCATCCATGCCCTGAAAACCAGCCACAACAACAACCTCACCTTGATTAAGGTGCTTACGAATACGCGCATCATCAATCTTACGAATACGCGCTTTGGTGAAACTACTATCCGTTAAAATCTTTACTTGCCCGCCAGTAAAGGAGCGCGCAGGACAACCTATTTCGTGTAACGCCATACTAAGCAAGGCCACCGTCACTTGCTCGCCTGTTGAAATGAGGACATCTAATTCACGTTCATGGGGTTGCCCTTGCATTGCTTTTGCTAGATCAATCAAGCGATTGGTTTCGCCACTCATCGCAGAAACGACGACAATAATTTGATGACCTGCATCATGGGCAGCTTTTACTTTATCTGCAACTGCTTTGATACGCTCAACCGAACCCACAGAGGTACCACCAAATTTATAAACATAAAAAGCCATTATTAAACCTTAATTGTAATTTTTGCCTTAACGCAATAGTATTTTTATCAGAAATCAAGTACTTGTTTAGCTACCCATGCCGACACGCCTGTTAATGCTGCGGGCAACTGCTCGGGTATAGTGCCGCCTGCCATGGCCATATCAGGTCGCCCCCCACCCTTGCCGCCCACTTGTAGTGCCACAAAATTAACCACATCACCAGCTTTAATGTGCGCCATTAAGTCTTTTGTTACGCCCGCGACTAAACTAATTTTATCGCCTTCAACAACCGCCAACACCACCACGGCACGACCTAATTTATTTTTTAATTGGTCGACCAACTCGCGTAGTGCCTTGGCTTCAACATTATTAAGCGTTACTGCCAAGACCTTAACATCACCCACGTTTATCGCTTGACTGCTTAACTCAGCGCCTGCTGAGCTGGCTAACTGTGCTTGTAAACGTTCGAGTTGCTTTTCCAATTGACGATTTTTTTCCAACAATTGTTCAACTTTATCGACAACTTTATCTGGCGTGCTTTTTACTATGCTGGCAACACTGAGTAAAGTTTGCTCACGCGTTGCCAACCAGTTTATAAAGCCTTGCCCAGTAACCGCCTCTATTCGTCTTACCCCAGCCGCTACGCCAGTTTCACTAATGATTTTAAAGAAGCCAATATCACCAGCGCGTTGCACATGCGTACCCCCACACAATTCTGTAGAAAAATCACCAATCGTTAATACGCGCACTTCGTCACCGTATTTTTCACCAAATAACGCCATTGCACCGGCGTTTACCGCCTCTTCTTTTGCCATAACCTGTGCTGCAACGGCATGATTAATTCTAATCTGAGTATTAACCAAGTGTTCTAACTGCTGTATCTGCTCAGTGCTAATGGGTTCAAAGTGAGAAAAATCAAACCGTAACCGCTCGGCATTGACTAAGGAGCCTTTTTGAGCCACATGCTCTCCTAAGCGCATTCGTAATGCAGCATGGAGTAAATGCGTGGCTGAATGATTTAACTCCGTTGCTTTTCGTTTCTCTGCATTGACTTTTGCTTGCCCTATTTGACCAAGTTTAAGCACGCCAGAGGTCACCTTACCTTTATGTAAAAATAAACTGCCCGCCTGTTTTTGGGTATCCGCAACGCTAAACAGCCCACCGCTTACCTCAATAACTCCACAATCCCCAGCTTGTCCACCAGACTCTGCGTAAAAGGGCGTTTTATCTACCACCACCACACCCTCTTGACCTGCATGCAGCGCATCAACAGCTTGCCCGTCCAACGTTAATGCCAAAATTGTTACGGTATCTTCTAAAGCATCGTAACCTGTAAAGCTGGTCGCACTGTCAACCTGAATGACATGCTCATACCCCACGTTAAAATTACTTGCCGAACGCGCACGCTCACGTTGCGCCGTCATGGCTTGATCAAACCCTTGATAATCCACAATTAAATTATGTTCACGAGCAAAATCAGCAGTTAGATCAACAGGAAAGCCATAGGTATCATAAAGCTGGAAAACAATCTCGCCGGGTATCATTGCGTCTGTTAATTTCATTACACAGGCTTCCAAAATTTTCATGCCCTGACCCAAGGTTTCTGCAAAACGCATTTCTTCTTTTTTTAAGACCTGTTCAACCTGCGCTTGAGCGTCAATGATGAGTGGAAATGCCACACCCATTTCAGCAACTAAGGGCGCAACCAATTTATAAAAGAAGACATCAGTAATGCCTAAGCGATACCCATGACGAATTGCGCGACGAATAATACGCCGCAAGACATAGCCACGTCCCTCGTTAGCGGGCATAACGCCATCTGCAATCAAAAACGTACACGAACGAATATGATCACTGATGACGCGCAATGAACTATTACTGGTGTCTTCAGTGCTGGCAAGTTGCGCGACGGCAGTCAATAAATGTTTAAATAAATCAATATCATAATTACTATGCACCCCTTGCAATACCGCCGCAATTCTTTCTAGGCCCATCCCCGTATCTACCGACGGTTTGGGCAACGGCGTTAAGCTGCCGTCTGCGGCGCGATCATATTGCATAAACACCAAATTCCAGATTTCAATGTAACGATCACCGTCTTCATCTGGACTACCAGGAGGGCCACCAGCAATGTCCGCCCCATGATCATAAAAGATTTCTGAACACGGCCCACACGGCCCGACATCACCCATCGACCAAAAATTATCTTTTGCGCCAATGCGCGAAAAACGCGTGGCATCAATGCCCAGTTCGTTCAGCCAAATCGCTTCGGCTTCTTTATCTTCCTCAAAAACAGTCACCCATAATTTCTCAGCAGGAATGGCTAACTCTTGCGTTAAAAATTCCCAGGCATAGCCGATGGCTTCCCTTTTGAAATAATCACCAAAACTAAAGTTCCCTAACATTTCAAAAAACGTATGGTGTCGAGCGGTATAACCCACATTTTCAAGATCATTATGTTTGCCGCCGGCACGCACACAGCACTGACTGGTGGCTGCGCGCGAATAACTGCGCTGCTCTCGACCTAAAAAGACATCCTTAAATTGCACCATGCCCGCATTAGTGAACAATAAAGTTGGATCATTGCCTGGAACTAAGGAACTGGTAGGCTGAATGGAATGCCCACGTTGCTGGAAAAAGTCCAAGAAAGCAGAACGTAATGCTGCGCTAGTCAAATTTTTCATGATAAAAAGGGAAGAAGTGAATACAAAAAATAACTTAAAATTTGTTATGAATTAAATGAGCAAACAGGGTGCGAATTAACTCAGCAGGAAAACCACGCTGCAATAAAAACCGTTGCCGCTTAGCCAACTCCTGGGGTGATAGTAAAGCGCTAGTCATCATTAGGTCTTGTGGATATTTTTTTTTATAAACCTGCATGATCAGTTCAAACCAGCTTTCCTCAGCATCTTGATCAAGCAAGGGCGTAACGTGTTCAGCCGCCACACGCAGACGCACTTGCTGAGCAATTAACAGCGGCCCAAAGCCTTTTTGCTTACGACTGCGCACATAACTTTCCACAAATCTGGCATCATCTTGCCAGCCTTGCTCGGCTAATTCGGCAAGCACCTCAAGCACCGTTTGTTTAACAAAATTTTTTACTCTACATTTTGCCAATAATTCCTTTTGGCTATGCTCACGACGAGCCAACAAACGCAAACACATCTCTTTAATGGCTTTGCGCTCAGCGTCCATTAATGTTTACTCGACATCGTCTTCAAAAGCCGGCATCTCAAGCAAATCTTCCTCAGTGGCTGCGGCGACATGAACTGTTTTAGCCAAGGCAGTTTCTCTGATTCTCGCCTCAATGTCTTTGGCTATTTCAGGATGCTCTTTAAGATAGGTTTTGGCATTATCTTTACCCTGACCAATTTTGTCATTGTTATAACTGTACCAAGAACCTGCCTTTTGAATAAAATTATACTTGACGCCTAAATCAACTAACTCACCTAAAAAAGAAATGCCTTCACCGTATAAAATTTCAAACTCAGCTTCTTTAAACGGAGGGGCTACTTTATTTTTTACCACTTTAACCCGTGTTTCATTACCGATAATTTCATCATTCTTTTTAATTCCGCCAATACGACGAATATCTAAACGTACCGACGCATAAAACTTTAAAGCATTACCACCCGTGGTTGTTTCAGGACTACCAAACATCACACCAATTTTCATACGAATCTGATTAATAAAAATAACCAAAGTATTGGAGCGTTTAATATTACCCGTGAGCTTTCTTAACGCCTGAGACATTAACCGCGCTTGCAGTCCCATGTGCGAATCGCCCATATCACCTTCAATTTCTGCTTTAGGTGTTAATGCAGCAACTGAATCGATCACCACAACATCCACCGCACCTGAACGCACTAACATATCTGTGATTTCTAAAGCTTGCTCGCCGGTATCAGGTTGAGAGACCAATAAATCATCAACATTGACGCCAATTTTTTGTGCATAACTTGGATCAAGTGCGTGCTCAGCATCAACAAACGCAGCGGTGCCACCCATTTTTTGCATTTGCGCAATAACCTGCAAAGTGAGCGTTGTTTTTCCAGAAGATTCAGGACCATAAATTTCTACCACCCGACCACGTGGTAAGCCACCACACCCCAAAGCAATATCTAAACCTAATGAACCTGTAGAAACAACATCAATATCTCGGGATGCCGCCGCATCACCCATACGCATAACAGAACCTTTACCAAACTGCTTTTCTATCTGCATCAGTGCGGCACCGAGTGCTTTTCTTTTGTTCTCGTCCATTATTTAATGACCTTTTAGTAATGAAAGTGTTAAACCCAAATAAAGAAGTATAAAAAACCATAGCAGTTTATTATTACATAGGGCTATTGCTTGGGATAGTGGTAATTATCTAGCCCCATCCTTCGCTTAAGCAAGTTAACAAGGTAATAAGGCTACCCACTTAAGGCAGGACAGTTTCAGCTTTAGCCGTTCGTGGTGAGCTTGTCGAACCCTGAGCAGCTTAACCGCTCAGCCTTCGACAGGCTCAGGGCGAACGGTTAAGCCTTGCGCTGTGTCCCGCCTTAAGTGGGTAGCCGGTACTAATGGCAATGGTGATCACCACACACTTAAATACACTCCCTGCACGCTAAACATCAGCAAACTTTCATTTGCACTCGACCAGCACGAACACTAAACTGGCTCTCTGCCTTAGCTGTTCAATCACTCACTTATCATGCACATACTTGAACATTTACCTTTTAGTCGTTTGGATATTAATTTTGCTCACTTTTTAAGTCAACGCGCCAAAAACTTAAGCACCGAACAACAGCAGTATGTTGAAAAAATACTAATGCGCTTATCGTATGAGCTGCATCAAGGGCATAACTGTTTGCACATTAACAAACAAGATGTTGAATTACTGTTTACTGCCGAACTTGCCGACACCTTAGGTCAGCGTCCCTTAGTTATTGAAAAAAATCGTTTATATTTACAACGTTATTGGCATTATGAGCAGTGCTTGGCGAACAACATTATCGCCATGCTACACCAAGACACCGAAACGCTTGTTACTGCGCCCATTGCGCCACTGCTGGAGCGATACTTTCCAAGCCAACCCGAAGAATCTTCATTAATAGATTGGCAACGCATTGCTGCAGAATTAGCCCTTAAACAACGCTTTAGCATTATCACAGGCGGACCTGGCACGGGCAAAACCACCACTGTCGTAAAAATTTTGGCCTTGTTACAAGAACTTCATCTCACGACACCGTTAGCCATTGCGTTAGCTGCCCCAACTGGCAAAGCCGCGTTGCGCTTACAACAATCTATTGGCATCAATAAAAGCCACCTTCCCTGCTCAGAAGAGATAAAAAAACAGATTCCCGAAGCGGTCATGACTTTGCATCGGTTATTAGGTGCCAAACAACATTCAGCACAATTTTTCCATCATGTAGAGCACCCCTTAATCTATGATGTTGTGGTGATTGATGAAGCCTCAATGATTGATTTAGCCTTAATGAGTAAATTGGTCGCCGCACTAAAACCTAAGACAAAATTAATTTTATTAGGTGATAAAGATCAATTAGCGTCAGTTGAAGCGGGCGCAGTTTTAGCTAATTTAACAACAGGCTTACCCGCGTATTCACAAGAATTAAAAACCACCTATCGTTTTGCTGGTGCCATTAAAACCTTAGCAGACGCGGTAAATGCCCAGCAAGCTGAGCAAGCGTGGTCAGTCTTAGCACAAGCCGATGAGCATTGCCGTCTCTTTACTGGCGACTTAATCTCGTACATTGCCACGCAACATGCCCGCTATTTAAGTTTAATCAAACAAAACAAGCCTTTTGAAGAAATTTACAGCGCGTACAGTCAATTTCAAGTGCTGTGTGCTAATCGACATGGCGAACATAGCGTGGCTTTTATTAATGAAGCCTGCGAACAAAAATTGCTTGAGCAAAAACAGATTTATTACGCAGGCACTTGGTATTCGGGACGCCCGATTATGATTATGGAAAATCATTCAGCGTTAGGTTTATATAACGGTGACATAGGCATTTGCATGCCTGATCAGGGTAAAAAAGGACAATTAATGGTGTTTTTTAGCAGTGCAGATGGCACGATAAAAAAATACCTTCCAGCACGAATGCCGCGTGTTGAAAGCGCTTTTGCGATGACTATTCATAAAAGCCAAGGCTCTGAATTTGATGAAGTGCTCATTGTTTTACCCACCACGCTTAATCCTATTTTAACCAAAGAATTACTGTATACCGCCATTACCCGAGCAAAACACACTGTCCAGATCGTAGCGGATCACGCTATTTTTGATAAAACCGTTCAGCAAAAAATTGAACGTGTGACAGGCTTAATAGATAAATTACACGCCTCACGGCATAGCTAACACACCCTGCAAAGGCACCACCGTATTCACCCTTAAGGTAACCGACGTAGTTGTTGGCACCTGCAAGGCGAGCGCTACCAAATACCTCTCAGCAAGTGGAAACTGCCAAAATGTCCAGGCCGTTGCGTCATCCTCAAAATCCTCAGCAAAGCTAATATGAAGGTGTTCAGGCTGCGTGACTGAAAAAGAAAATTTATCCAAAGGCAACGCCAAACCCATGCCACGGGCTTTGATATATGCCTCTTTTAACGTCCAGTATTGAAAAAAACGCTTACTTTGTTGAACGCCAGATAACCCTGCAACATCACTAGCCTCTTCTGGAGCAAAACAATAATTTGCCAGCTTTAACACCGCATGTTTTTTTTGCAGACACTCCACATCCACGCCAAGGTCATGATTTAACACCACAGCACACACAATCAAGCCCTCCGTATGCGATACATTAAATTGCAAAGGAAGCGTGGCTTGCCCCGCACTAAGCGCAGGCTTGCCATAATCATTTACCGAAAAACACCACGCACTGGGAAGAATATCCACATAACAAGACAACACCGAACGCACCAGCGCACGCGTTACCAAATAGGCATGACGATGCTTAGCAAACTGAAAGCGTTGCCAACGTATTTTTTCAGCCTCACTTAACAATGCCTGATAAGCCCACAACAACGCAGGTGCTTCAATTTCATTAGGATAAGTCACCCAAAGATGCACTGAATTAGTCTCCAACACGACACGCATTTATTTTCCCCACACTAATTAAACACACCCTAACCCATGGTGTGGTGATGACTCGTTAAGATTGACGAAACAGTAAACAGCACAAAGTATGAAATAAAAACCAGCACACGCCTAGTTTATTAGCACCACACCTACCATACTGAGCACTCATCAACTCCTTATTTTTAACACGTTGATAGCACGCTAGTTAAGCCGTTCGTGGTGAATGTGTCCTCCCTTAAAGTGACCACATCATTAACAATGACAATAATAATTAATTATGCGCATAGCAAAAAAACAGTATTTGCAGTATATTGAAGCTGTTCCGAAGGGGGCGACATGGCTTCGACGTGGGTAGCGAAACCTAGAGTGCATGCCGAGGACTGTACACCTCGTAAAATCTACAGAAAAAAAGTATTCGCAAACGACGAAAACTACTCAATGGCTCTCGCTGCTTAAACACAGCCTCCATTCCTCTGACTATTTGTGCTTATGCGGGTAGAGTCTAGTTCGCTAGACGTTCAGGGGTCATTTACATAAGATCGCACCAAAACCTGTCCGGTGTGGCGGTGCTAAAACCCTACGGAATCGCTGCTGATTTTCTTGGCCCTGCGGGTAGTCATCAGCTAAACTAAAAGCATGGGATAAGCATGTAGACCTTGTGGCGGAGTACTTGCGGACGCGGGTTCAATTCCCGCCGCCTCCACCAAATTATAAGTTTCAAGAGCTTCAAAGAAGTACACCAACCCGCAAGCCATAAGGCTTAGCGGGTTTTTTTATGGCAAACAATAACAAAATGCAGTAACACTCAACTATTAATGCAGTAAGTTTTAGCTAGCAACTTAAAAAGGGACACAGTTAAG
>QYQN01000061.1 GCA_007280895.1 Methylococcaceae bacterium | reverse complement strand
GGTATCGCTAAACTGGCAATTAAGCCTAATGCTGCACAACTAACTAATTTATTTTTGTTCATTGCTAATCTCTTTAAAAAATTATAAGGAATTGAACGTCGCACTTTACTAACTCTTAATTACATTCTTATGAATTGGTGACAATAACTCATAGCTTTACCACAGTGGTAAATTTCACTGAACATTAATAAAAAAAACCTAAAGCTCTGCTAGACTGATTTAAATATTTTTACTTATTTCTTAGGACTAACCGCATGACAAATGTAGAGATGAAAAAAAGTCAACAAGGTTTTACATTAATTGAATTGATGATCGTAGTGGCTATTATTGGTATCTTGGCAGCAATTGCGATCCCCGCTTATCAAGATTATTTAATAAGAGCCAAAGTCACTGAAGGCTTATCACTTGCAGACTCTGCAAAAGTATCGGTAACTGAAAATGCAGCAAATGGTGCGGCCTTCGCATCTGGATGGACAGCACCTGCTGCCACTGCAAACGTATCGAGTGTAGCTATTAGTGCCACAACAGGTGAAATCACCATTACTTACCCAACTACGGTTGCTCCAGTGGGTTCAAACACCTTGATTCTTGCTCCACGTGCGGCTGGAAATGCCTTAGCGATTAATGTACCCCCTGCATCTGGCTCCTTATCATGGAGCTGTAACGCTTTAGGCAAAACTGGTACTGTCGGCTCTGTGGGTACAATTAATGCCAAATATGTTCCTACTACCTGTCGTTAATAATGTAATGAGTGTTATATCCGATTTATTTAATCAATCTGTTAAACAATTACTATAAATTTCACTGAACATTAATAAATAAATTTCACTGCTCTGCTAAAATTAATAAGTATTATTTTAACTTAATTATTAGGACGCACATCATGACAAACGTAGGTATGAAAAAAAGCCAACAAGGCTTCACATTAATTGAATTAATGATTGTAGTGGCTATTATTGGTATCTTGGCAGCAATTGCTATCCCTGCTTATCAAGATTATCTAATAAGAGCCAAAGTCACTGAAGGCTTATCACTTGCAGAATCTGCAAAAGTATCGGTAACTGAAAATGCCGCAAATGGTTTGGCTTTTGCCTCTGGCTGGACGGCTCCTGCCGCCACCACAAACGTAACGAGTGTAGCTATTAGTGCAATCACTGGTGAAATTACTATTACCTATACAACAACCGTTGCTCCAGCACTTGCAAATACCTTAGTTCTTGCACCTCGTGACGGCACTAATGCATTGGCAGTAAATGTACCCCCAACATCTGGCGCACTTACTTGGAGCTGTAATGCTGCGGGCAAAGTTGGAACCAACACAGGCACAGTGGGTACAATCGCCGCTAAATACGTACCAACTGTTTGCCGTTGAGACGTTTAAGTACTGACTCCCTGTAGTTTATATCTGGAAGTAGTTTTTTTTGCTACTTCCAGTTTTAAGCCGTTCCTCATGTTCCAATTTATTTAGTTTTTTCGTTTCATTTTCATACTACCTGTTAACTCATCAGGCACGCAAAGCAAACTACTGGCATAATAAGTAATCACTCGCTTTTATTTATTAAAACCATGACCAATCCTGCCTCACCTCGCCTTATCTTAGTCGATGGTTCGTCTTTTTTATTTCGCGCTTATCATGCAGTGCCACCGCTAAGTAGTCCAAACGGGTTACCTACCAATGCTATTCATGGGGTCACCAACATGCTGCGCAAACTACTTAGCACGTATCATAGTGACTACATTAGTGTCATTTTTGATGCACCAGGAAAAACCTTTCGCCACGAATTATATTCCCAATACAAAGCACATCGTCCTCCCTTAGCCAATGACTTACGCGTGCAAATAGAACCCTTGCAGCACATCATTCGCGCCATGGGTTTACCGTTAATTATGGAAACAGGCATTGAGGCTGATGATGTCTTAGGGGTACTTGCTAAACTTGCCGCAGCACAAGGCTTTAAGGTCATCATTTCAACCGGTGATAAAGATATGGCGCAATTAGTCACTGAACAGATTATCCTTGAAAACACCATGACCGATACCCGTTTGGATGTGCAAGGTGTTATTGATAAATTTGCCGTTCGGCCTGATCAAATTATTGATTATTTAGCCCTTATTGGTGATGCTGCTGACAACATTCCGGGCGTTCCAAAAGTGGGTCCTAAAACTGCGGCGAAATGGCTACAAGAATACGACAGCATTGACAACTTAATTGCACATGCTGGTGATATTAAAGGCAAGATTGGCGAAAATCTACGCAGCAATATCCAGCAACTTCGGCTATCACAACAACTCACTACAATACACTGTGATCTGCCTTTACCTTATGGCATTGATGATTTAAAACAACAAAGCGCAAAGATAGATGAATTAAAAACCCTTCTTACTGACTTAGGCTTTACCGCGTGGCTTGCCCAGCTTAATCAAGCACAAGTCACTACGTCCATCACTCACGCAACGCCTACCTTACAGCAAACTGATTATCACACTATCCTTAACATGAGCCAATTTGAAGAATGGCTTAGTCGCTTGGAGCAAGCTGAACTCATCGCTATTGATACCGAAACCACTAGTCTTGATTACAGTAAAGCCCGAATAGTTGGGCTATCCTTTGCCGTTGAAGAAGGCTGCGCGGCTTATTTACCTTTAAGCCATTGTTATCCAGAGATGCCAGAACAGTTAGACAGGACACTTATTTTAGAAAAACTTCGTCCTCTTTTAGAAAATCCACTTAAGGCTAAGCTTGGGCAAAATCTAAAATACGATTACCATGTTTTGTTAAATCATGGTATTCACTTAAGCGGCATTACTCACGATTCTATGCTCGCCTCCTATGTGTTAAATAGTACTGCTACAAAACACAATATGGATGATCTGGCTAAAACTTATTTAGGTATGACCACTATTTCCTATGAAGCTGTTGCTGGCAAAGGCGCTAAACAAATTAGCTTTGATGAAGTAAGTATTGAACAAGCCGCGCCTTATGCAGCGGAAGACGCTGATATTACATTGCGCTTACATCATGCTTTAATTGCTAAATTGCAACATGAACCCAGCTTGTATCAACTCTATACAACATTAGAAATACCCTTAATAAGCGTTCTTGCGCGCATTGAACGCAATGGTGTGCTTATTGATTCCGCAATGTTAGCGCACCAAAGCCAAGAGCTGTCTGCACAAATTATTGCCTTAGAACAACATGCCTATACGCTAGTTGGGCATGTATTTAATCTAAGTTCGCCAAAACAAATTCAGGAAATTTTTTACGAGCAATTAAACTTACCTGTCCTTAAAAAAACCCCAAAAGGTCAGCCTTCCACTGAAGAGTCTGTCTTGCAAGAATTAGCCTTAGCGTATCCTTTACCTAAGATTATTTTAGAACACCGTAGTTTAAGCAAACTTAAAACAACCTATACTGACAAATTACCACAGCAAGTAGATACCCATACGGGACGCATCCATACCTCTTATCATCAAGCCGTCACGGCAACAGGGCGTCTCTCTAGCACCGATCCTAATTTACAAAACATTCCAATACGCAACACAGAAGGTAGAAAAATTCGCCAAGCTTTTATTGCTCCACAAGGCTATAAAATTATTGCTGCTGATTATTCACAAATTGAACTGCGCATTATGGCGCACTTGTCAGCTGATGAGCGTTTATTAAACGCCTTTAACTCAGGTGAAGATATTCATCGTGCAACCGCAGCAGATGTTTTTTCGGTATCGCTTGAGCAAGTTACTTTTGAATTACGCCGCTCTGCAAAGGCTATTAATTTTGGTCTTATTTATGGTATGTCTGCTTATGGTTTAGCCCAACAACTAGGCATAACACGCAATCAGGCCAACGATTATATTGCGTTGTATTTTGCGCGTTACCCAGGTGTAAAAATGTATATGGATGAAATTAAAGCACGCGCCCATGAACAAGGTTATGTGGAAACCTTACTAGGCAGACGACTTTATTTACCTGAAATTAAATCAAAAAATGCAGCCCGACGACAATATGCTGAACGCACGGCAATTAATGCACCAATGCAAGGAACTGCTGCTGACATTATCAAACAAGCGATGATTAATGTTGATCACTGGCTTTATGAACAAAGTATTGACGCTAAATTAATTATGCAAGTTCATGATGAACTGGTCTTTGAGGTTGCAGAAAATATAATTAAGGAGTTTTCTGCCACCATCACCCATCTGATGTGCTCTGCAATGGTGCTTGATGTGCCCTTAGTTGTAGATATTGGCGTTGGCGATAACTGGGATGAAGCTCACTAGTCACACTAAGGCAGCGCAAGGATCAGTTTTACGTTTTTTTAAGGGGTCGTTGCCATCCTGAAACAGATACTTGCTTGCTTCTACTTAATGTTAATTGGTGTTCTGGGGTCTCTTTTGTAATCGTTGAGCCTGCGCCAATTGTGGCATACGCACCGACCTTAACGGGCGCAATCAATTGCGTATCTGAGCCAATAAAAGCACCATCGCCTATCACTGTTTCAAACTTATTTACGCCATCATAATTACAGGTAATTGTTCCAGCGCCAATATTAACGTTGCTCCCTACACATGCATCGCCTATGTAACTTAAATGATTTATTTTGCTTGAAGCACCCACCGTGGTTTTTTTTATTTCAACAAAATTACCAATATGCACATGATCACTCAATACCGTATCAGGACGAATTCGTGCAAAAGGGCCAATTCGACTAAATTTTCCGATAATGGCATTCTCAATAATACAATTTGGCAGTATCTGCACATTATCCCCAATAACTGAATTAGAAATATGTGTGTTAGCCCCAATTGAAACATTATTACCTATGGAAATTTCGCCAGAAAACACAACATTTACATCAATTTCAATATCAGTTCCTAAGCTCTTAATGATTCCTCGTAAATCAAAACGCTGCGGATCTTTTAAACTTACACCCGATTTCATTAATGCCTTAGCTTGTGTTATTTGATAAAAACGTTCAAGCTCACTTAACTGAACACGGTCATTTACGCCTAATACTTCTTGAATACATTCAGGTTGATTAACCTCAATAACACAACCCTCTTCCACTGCAATAGCAATAATATCTGTTAAATAATATTCTTGTTGCGCATTATCAGTAGATAACTGAATTAACCATTTTTTTAATTGACCACCCTGCACAGCAAAAATTCCTGTATTAACTTCATGCAGCGTTTTTTGTTCTGGGCTAGCATCTTTTTCTTCTACTATTCTTATCACTTGCCCATGTTGATTGCGTACAATTCTGCCGTAACCTGATGGATTTTCAAGGTTTACAGTTAATAAACTTAGTGTTGTTTCGTTAACTGTTGCCAGCAAACCTCGAAGCGATAACTGACTTATTAATGGCACATCACCATAAAGTATGAGAACAACATCGTCATTATTTATTGCGTCATAGGCTTGTAATACCGCATGCCCCGTGCCTAATTGTTGTTTTTGTTCAATCCAATTCACGTTGAGATGACTCAGGGTATCTTTAACTAAGTCGCCACCATGCCCGTACACAATTGTTATAGTATTATTTTCTAATTCTGCACAGCGATCATAAACATGTTGCAATAAAGGTTTTTCCGCTAGCTTATGCAATACTTTCGGTAGCTGTGAGTGCATACGAGTGCCTTTACCCGCAGCTAAAATAAGAGTCAAAATCTTGGTCATAAATTTCTCAAAAAAAAAGCTCGATAACAAAGCTAGTTATCGAGCTTACATTTAGGAATGAAGCAAACGAAGGGCGACTAAAAACTAATGATCGCCACGTTTTCTTACTCTGTCTAAAGTACGAAGCTGCATAATCGCTTGCGTTAATTGCGTATGCGCAGCTTCGAAATCAATTTTACCTGTTTTATCTTTCAAGGCTTCTTCAGCTTTTGCTTTAGCTTCTAAAGCAGCTGATTCATCAATGTCTTTAGCACGAATAGCCGTATCAGCAAGGATAGTCACTAAATGTGGCTGTACTTCTAAAATGCCTCCAGAGATAAAGAAAGGATAGCTTTCAGTTTCGCTGACTTTTACTCGTACTTCACCAGGATTTAATTTTGATAAAAAAGGTGCGTGACGAGGACTAATCCCTACTTCACCTAATTCTGCTGGTGCAAAAACCATTTCAGCCAAACCAGAAAAAATTTCATTTTCAGCACTTACAATGTCTACATGAACAGTCATCGTCATTTCGTTTACCTAACAATTATGCTGCATTCATAGCTTTAGCTTTTTCCAAAGCTTCTTCTATTGTTCCTACCATATAAAAAGCTTGCTCTGGTATGGCGTCATATTCACCTGAAATAATACCTTTAAAACCAGAAATAGTATCTTTAAGGGAGACATATTTACCAGGTGAACCAGTAAAGACTTCAGCAACAAAGAAGGGTTGGGATAAGAAACGTTGAACTTTACGCGCTCTTGCTACAGTTAATTTATCTTCTTCAGATAACTCATCCATACCTAAAATTGCAATAATATCTCTTAACTCTTTGTATCTTTGTAAAATGCCTTGAACTTTACGCGCAACATCATAATGCTCTTGGCCAATAACTAAGGGATCTAACTGACGACTGGTTGAATCAAGTGGATCAATCGCAGGATAAATACCTAATTCAGCGATTTGACGAGACAGTACAACCGTAGCATCTAAATGCGCAAAAGTAGTTGCTGGTGAAGGATCTGTTAAATCATCAGCAGGCACATAGACTGCTTGGATTGATGTAATCGAACCTGTTTTTGTTGAAGTAATACGTTCTTGTAAAACACCCATTTCTTCAGCAAGTGTTGGTTGATAACCAACAGCAGATGGCATACGACCTAATAACGCCGACACTTCAGTGCCCGCCAAGGTATAACGATAAATATTATCAACAAAGAATAAAACATCGCGACCTTCGTCACGAAAATATTCTGCCATCGTCAAGCCAGTTAACGCTACGCGTAATCTATTTCCTGGTGGCTCATTCATCTGCCCATAAACTAAGGACACTTTATCGATAACGTTTGAATCGGTCATCTCATGATAAAAGTCGTTACCTTCGCGCGTTCTTTCACCAACACCTGCAAACACTGAATAACCGCTGTGTTCAATAGCGATATTACGAATCAACTCCATCATGTTAACTGTCTTACCTACGCCGGCACCACCGAACAAGCCAACCTTTCCACCTTTCGTGAAAGGACAAACCAAGTCGATAACTTTAATACCAGTTTCTAATAACTCGTTTGCCGCAGCTTGCTCTGCATAACTAGGTGCTTCACGATGAATACCCCATCTAGTTTTTTCGCCAATTGGCCCTTTTTCATCAATGGGTTGACCAAGAACATTCATAATACGACCCAATGTTTCTTGACCGACTGGCACAGAAATAGGTGCTTTAGTATTTACAACAGTTAAGCCTCTGCTTAAACCATCAGTACTTCCCATAGCAATACTTCGCACTACACCATCACCAATTTGCTGCTGAACTTCTAAAACTAAATTATTACTTTCAACAGTTAACGCATCATAAACATTAGGCAATTCTTCCCTAGAAAATTCTACGTCTACAACAGCGCCAATAATCTGAACGATTTTACCCGAACTCATTTTGTGTCCTCTTAGTATTTTATCATTTGCACTAATCTAAACAGCTGCAGCACCCGCGACTATTTCCGAAATTTCTTGTGTAATGGCTGCTTGTCTGGCTTTATTATAGATTAGCTGCAATTCTTTAATAATTTTTCCTGCATTATCAGACGCACTCTTCATTGCAACCATTCTTGCTGCTTGTTCGCACGCATTATTTTCAACCAAACCTTGATAGACAGTGGATTCAATATAGCGTGTTAAAAGATGATCTAACATTTGTTTAGCATCAGGCTCATAAATATAATCCCAATGACTTTTACTTACGCCATCAGTTAATTCACCAGCAACAATCGGTAACAAACGTTCAACATTTGGTTTTTGAATCATTGTATTAACAAAGCCATTGCTCACAACATAAAGCTGATCAATTTTATTTTGCTCATACGCAGTAAGCATAATATTAATAATTCCAACGATATCTTCTAAATGTGGGGTATCCCCAATTTTACTAATATGACCGGTAACATTAATTTGCTTAAGGTTACTAAAAAAACTAAAAGCTTTAGTTCCTATAGTGCACACATCAACCTCAATACCTTGTTTATGCCATTCCATTAACTGAACGATAGTTTTTCTAAACAAATTAGAATTTAAGCCACCGCATAAGCCTCTATCTGAACTGATTATAATTAAACCAACACGCTTAACATCACGCTTATGCAAAAAACTATGCTTATATTCTGGATTAGCATGTGCTAAATGTTTAATTATTTGCGCAATTTTTTTGGAAAATGGGCGTGTTGCTTGCATTCTTTCTTTTGTTCTACGCATTTTACTTGCAGCAACCATCTCCATTGCGCGTGTAATTTTTTGAGTGTTCTTTATGCTACCAATTTTTGTGCGTATCTCTTTACCGACTGCCATTGATTACTCCTCACCAACTATGAGTTTTCATGAAAGTTTCAATAGCAACTTGCATTTCCTGTTTAATTTCATTCGAGAAATCACCAGTAGCATTAATACGATCCATTAAATCCGCGTATTCAGATTTCATATAGAGATGTAATGCAGCTTCAAAAGCTAACACTTTATTAACTTCTACCTCGTCTAAAAATCCTTCATTAGCTGCAAACAGTGATACCGACATTTCAGCAACTGACATTGGGGAGTATTGATTTTGCTTCATCAACTCCGTTACCCTTTGTCCTCGCTCAATTTGTTTACGCGTACTTTCATCTAAATCTGAGGCAAACTGTGCAAACGCTGCTAACTCACGATATTGAGCTAAATCTAATCGTGTTCCACCACCTAATTTCTTAATGATTTTAGTTTGTGCCGCACCGCCCACTCGAGAGACTGAAAGACCCGCATTAACCGCAGGTCTAATGCCTGAGTTGAATAAATTGCTTTCCAAAAATATCTGACCATCAGTAATAGAAATTACGTTAGTAGGAACGAAAGCAGAAACGTCACCACCTTGTGTTTCAATAATGGGTAACGCTGTTAATGAACCCGTTTTATTTTTTACTCGACCATTAGTTAAGCGCTCAACTTCAGCAGCATTTATTCTTGACGCTCTTTCTAGTAAACGTGAATGTAAATAAAACACATCACCCGGATAAGCTTCACGACCTGGAGGACGACGCAATAACAATGAAACTTGTCGATACGCCCATGCTTGTTTAGTTAAATCGTCATAAATAATCAACGCATCTTCACCTTGGTCTCTAAAGAATTCACCCATAGAGCAGCCGGTGTATGGCGCGATAAACTGCATGGCAGCAGATTCTGACGCAGAAGCAGCAACTATAATGGTATGACCCATTGCACCATGCTCTTCTAATTTACGAACAACATTAGCAATAGATGACCGTTTTTGACCAATGGCTACATAGATACATTTTATTCCTGTGCCTTTTTGATTGATGATGGCATCAATTGCAATGGCAGTTTTTCCAGTTTGTCTATCCCCAATAATTAACTCTCTTTGGCCGCGACCAACTGGAATCATTGCATCAATTGATTTCAACCCTAGCTGAACAGGCTGATCTACTGACTGACGCGCAATAACACCTGGTGCAATTTTTTCAATTGGTGAGGTTTCAGTGGTTTCAATAGCACCTTTGCCATCAATTGGATTGCCTAAGGCATCAACAACACGCCCTAAAAGCGCTTCTCCGACGGGTACCTCTAAAATTCTACCCGTACATTTAACGGTATCGCCTTCAGAAATATGTTGATAAGCACCTAAAATCACGACACCAACAGAATCTCTCTCAAGATTTAATGCCATACCAAAAGTATTGCCAGGGAATTCTAGCATTTCCCCCTGCATCGCATCAGAAAGCCCATGTACTCTCACGATACCGTCAGACACACTTACTACTGTACCTTCAGTATGAGCTTGTGAACTCAACTCAAAGTTTTCGATCTTCTTTTTAATCAGATCACTTATTTCAGATGGGTTTAATTGCATGTTTTTTTCTCACTCATTGAAGAGTCTTTTGCATTTGTTGAAGCTGACCTCTAATAGAACCATCGATAATTATATCTCCAGCCCTGATTAGTACGCCCCCAATTAAAGACTTGTCCAAAATTACGTTAATATGAATTTTTTTTCCTAAAGCCAACGCCAAGCTATTCGATAAATTATCTAATGCCTCGGCTGACAAATCATAAGCCGTTAGCACATCAGCATGAATGTACCCACCATGTTCTGATTTCAAACTCTCAAATAAGCTTAAAATCGATGGCATCAAAGACAATCTTTTATTTTCAAAAAGCAGCTTAATAAAATTACTTGCTTCTTGATCAACATAATCTTGACAAATATCTAGCACCAAGCCTAACGTCTTATCAATATTAACTTTAGGATTAATAACTAAACTTTTAATTTCGTGGTCACTCATGACTTCAGAAATAAAAAATAATTGTTCAGACCATTTCTCAATCGAATCAGTTTCTACTGCTCTTTTGAAAACCGCTTGTGCATAAGGTCTTGCTAAAGTCGCCAATTCACTCATTATATTAACCTAATTGATTAGAGACTCTATTAATGATGTCTTGGTGTTTTGCCTGATCAATCTCTGCCATTAAAATTTGCTCGGCAGCACTCATTGCGAGCACAGCAACTTCTTGACGCAAATGTTCTTTGGCTTGTTGGTACTGCTGTTCAACTTGAGCTTGTGCAGCAAGGACAATACGATCACTTTCCTTTTTTGCATTTAATTTAGATTCTTCCACAATTTCATTAGCTCTTTTTTGAGCTAAATTAATTATATCGGAAGATTTTTCCTTTGCTTCTTTTAAAACAATTGTCGCTTTTTTCTCTGCCAGATGCATTGACTCTTGACCTTTTTCTGCAGCCGCCAAGCCTTCAGCAATCTTTTTTCTCCGCTCTTCAAGAGCATTGAATAAAGGTGGCCAGATATACTTCATAGTAAACCATACTAGAAGTGCGAACGTAATCATTTGTCCAATCAGAGTAGCATTGATACTCACGATGCGATCCTCTTAAAATTAAAATTTACAATTAACCTGCAGCTGCTGCTGATTGAACTGCCGAAAGAAATGGGTTTGCAAAGGTAAAAAACAATGCCAAACCTACACCGATCATAGTTACCGCATCTAATAAACCCGCTACAACGAACATTTTAACTTGCAACATTGGCACCATTTCAGGTTGACGTGCTGCGCCTTCCAAAAATTTCCCACCTAACAAACCGAAACCAATCGCAGTTCCTAATGCACCCATACCTAAAACAAGTCCTACTGCGATAGCAGTCATACCTTGAACATCTGCAATTAATTTTGCAATTTCCATAATACCCCCAAATGTGTATTGTAAAAGTTATAAAAAAACAGGAACTAATGATCTTCGTGCGCCATACTTAAGTAGACAATTGTCAGCACCATAAATATAAACGCCTGAAGAGTAATAATTAAAATATGAAAAATCGCCCATGGAAAACTTAACACCGGCTGCACATACCATGGCAATAACGCGATTAGAATAAAAATTAACTCACCGGCGTATAAATTTCCAAACAAACGCAATGCTAACGAGATAGGTTTTGCAAACTCTTCAACTAATTTCAGAAGCAAGTTGAAAGGCAACAACCAGACCCCAAAAGGTTGTAAGGTTAATTCTTTTGCAAAGCCCCATGCACCTTTAATTTTTATACTGTAAAAAATAATCAGAAAAAATACTGCGATAGACATTGCAAACGTCGCG
This sequence comes from Methylococcaceae bacterium, assembly GCA_007280895.1. Lineage (GTDB taxonomy): Bacteria > Pseudomonadota > Gammaproteobacteria > Methylococcales > Methylomonadaceae > Methylovulum. The sequence goes on along the minus strand of QYQN01000061.1, from coordinate 13,357 downwards.
TTTAAATCTGTACTAGGCACAACACGCAAATATTCCACGCCCATTAAAGATGCAATCAAAGGCAAAATATCTACTGGAAATAAATCCATGAAGTTCCATAAAAAAATCCAGCAAAAAATAGTCAGTGCCAACGGGGCAATTAACTGGCTTTTACCATGGAAACTGTCTTTAACCTGGGTATCAACAAATTCTATAAGCATTTCTGCAAAGCTTTGCACTAAACAAGGAACACCCGTTGTTGCTTTTTCTGCAGCAGTTTTAAAAAACCAAATAAAAACTGCACCTAAAACCGCTGAGAAGAAAAGTGTATCCAAATTCAATGTCCAGAATCCTTCTCCGACACTAAGAGAAGTTAAGTGATGAACAATATATCCGGTTGCACCTTCTGCTGCATGAACTTGAGTAGACATTAAACCTCTCTGTATAAAATATTAACGTATTAACAAAGCAAACCATGAAATTGATAATGCTGTTATAAACCCTGTTAACAGGGGAATTATTTGAACGTTGGGAAGTTGAAATGCCATCAAAAAAAAGGATGCGGTTAAAAGCAATTTTATTGCTTCTGCTACATAAAATGAATTTAATATTTCTTTTGCCTCTTTTCCAAAACTCTGATTGGTACGGAGTGCAAAATAAGCATTAGGGATAAACGCAACCATCCCGCCTAGCATTGAAAACACCAACTCATTAACGCTTTTGAAGAGTGCAAAGGCAATACCCACCAACATAATAATCATTAATTGGTATCCCAAAATCTTTAAGATAATCGGTGATATCTTTACAACCACATTCAACCTCAAACAATTAAGCTGCTGGATTATAGCCACCACATTCTATTTAATCAAGATAGAATCGATGCTCAGTTATGACATTTAGTTTAACTTGATAATTTATAATGCCTTTAAGCTAATCTGAATGTATGACATCATTAACCTTATTATGAATAAATTTAGGAACATCATCATGCTTGGAATATTACACAAAATGCACACTTATCTTGAACCTGCAAACGCAATTGTTCAGTACAAATTAGTTATCGATACGACGCATATAGATTTAAATCCACTTATTGGCAAACAGATTACCCTTAATTATTCAGGTAAAATTTTCTGCATTCATTGCCATAAATCCATTAAAAAAACTTATAATCAAGGCTATTGCTACCCCTGTTTTAGTAAATTAGCTGAGTGTGACTTATGTATGCTTAAGCCTCACACCTGCCATTTTGAACAAGGTACTTGCCGCGACCCTAGCTGGGCGAATGCTTTTTGCTTTCAGCCGCACATTGTTTATTTAGCTAATTCCAGCGCTGTTAAAGTGGGTATCACGCGTTCAACTCAGTTACCTACGCGCTGGATTGACCAAGGGGCTACACAGGGTTTACCCGTATTTAAAACGCCCTCAAGATACCTAGCAGGCGTGCTAGAGATCACTTTTGGAAACTATATTAGCGATAAAACGCATTGGCAAAAAATGCTTAAAGGCAAACCAGCAGAGCTTGATTTAACCAGTATTCGTGATGAGTTACTGGCGCAATGTAACGAGCAATTAACTGAAATTTACCAAAACGCACTGCCCTCGATTGAAATACTTATTGATGCAAAACCTGTGAACATTGAATTTCCTCTGTATAACTACCCTGATAAGATTAAGTCATTATGCTTATTAAAAACTCCACACATTTCAGGAATCTTAATAGGGATTAAAGGTCAATATCTGATATTAGATAGTGGCGTCATTAATATTAGAAAATATACTGGCTACGAAATTAACTTTGCCAGCTAAGCATTAATAAATATAGCCTTTATCTTTTAATTCATTGTAGATTGAATCAATAGAATCATGTTCGGTAAAAAAATTAAGATCAGCCGCAACATTATTATCATTGATAGTTAATACCAGCGCACCGTAGTGCTTAAAATGCTCCACTAATGAAAGCTCATTACCTTCTAAAACAATCACTAAATGACCATTGTTAAATAGCTTTCTTTCTAACTGGCACGCGTACGCCGTCGCTTGCTCGCCAAGTAATGACAGGCACATAGGGCGCTGATTATACCGCTGACTACGTTCTTCACTGGTAACAGGAATGAGTAAGTTCTCTTCTACCTCACCGACAATCATGCCCGCCCCTACCGTTCCGTTTGACAAACGATCGATAATAATAAAGGCACCGGTATTACGGTTCTCTTGATAGGAATCAAACACCACAGGCGCATTAACCGCAACGGTACACAAGGCAATTTCGTTGAGTTTTAATTCGCTGGCATCGTGAAATTCAAGGGTATTAACATCAATACGATGATCTATAAAAGAAATTGAGCCTGTTACACTGCTCGCGCCTAACTTAAAAATATACTGACGACCTTGCGTTAACGATTGCTCGGCCATCCAAACGATATGAGCTTGAAATTTATCAGCTATCTTGGGTTCTTTGTGGTCTGTCCCAACAATCATATCACCTCGACTTACATCAATTTCTTCGCTTAATGTAAAGGTAACCGCCATTGCTGCCCAGGCTTCCTCAAGCTCGCCATCGTAGCTTATGATGGCTTTAATATGGCTTGTTTTACCTGAAGGTAAGACGGTAATTGCATCACCTTTTTTAAATATTCCGCTGGCAACTGTCCCGCAAAAGCCACGAAAATCAAGATTAGGACGATTAACATATTGCACTGGAAAGCGTGCATTTAACATGTTGCTGTCATCAGTAATAACAACCGTGTTTAATGCTTCCATTAATGGCACACCTGTAAACCATGCCATGTGCTCACTTGCATTCACCACATTATCGCCATCTAATGCCGACATAGGGATAAACATCACGTCCTGTAGATTTAGTGTTTCAATAAAAGCCAAATACTCTTGCTTAATACGCGTAAAAACTGCTTCGCTGTATTCAACCAAATCCATTTTATTAATGGCCACAATAATATGTTTAATCCCTAATAACGAGGCAATAAAGCTGTGTCGTTTCGTTTGTGTTTGAACACCATAACGCGCATCGATTAGGATAATCGCTAAATCACAGGTGGACGCGCCCGTTGCCATATTGCGCGTGTATTGCTCATGACCTGGCGTGTCGGCAATAATAAATTTACGCGTAGCTGTAGAAAAATAACGGTAGGCAACATCAATGGTAATGCCTTGTTCACGCTCTGCTTGCAAGCCATCTACTAACAAAGCCAAATCTATTTTTCCTGCACCCGTGGTACCCGATTTAACACTGTCTGCTTGCACTGCGGCCAACTGATCTTCATAAATCATTTTTGAATCATGCAGCAAACGACCAATAAGGGTACTTTTACCATCATCGACATTACCACAGGTTAAAAAACGTAATAATTCTTTACGTTCGTGTTGTGCTAAATAAGCATTAATATCGGAACTGATTAAATCGGATTGGTGGGACATAATAATTCTCTAAAAACAATATTGAAAATACAAAGTGAACAAAATAAACTTAAAAATACCCTTCTCGTTTCTTTTGCTCCATAGACCCTGACTGATCATGATCAATCAAGCGACCCTGACGCTCTGAGGTTGTTGTTAAGAGCATTTCTTGAATAATTTCTGGCAATGTTGTGGCAGAAGACTCAACCGCTCCAGTTAATGGATAACAACCTAGCGTTCTAAACCGTACTTTTCGCATTTCAATTTTTTCATTGTCACCAATCGGCATACGTTCATCATCCACCATAATTAACATTCCGTCTTTTTCAACGACTGGACGTTCTTTAGCAAAATACAAGGGCACAATGGGAATATTTTCTAAATGAATGTATTGCCAAATATCTAATTCAGTCCAATTTGATAAGGGAAAAACCCGAATACTCTCGCCTTTATCAATTTTACCGTTATAAATATTCCATAATTCAGGACGTTGATTTTTTGGATCCCAACGGTGATTTTTATCTCTAAATGAATACACACGCTCTTTTGCACGTGATTTTTCTTCATCTCGTCGTGCGCCACCAAAAGCGGCATCAAATTTATATTTATCTAAGGCTTGCTTTAAGCTATCGGTTTTCATGACATCGGTATGCTTTTTACTACCATGCGTAAAAGGTCCAATGCCTTGCTGAACACCCTCTTCGTTAATATGAACTAATAACTCTAAACCAAGCTTGGTGATCATTTCGTCGCGAAACGCAATCATCTCTTTAAATTTCCATGTGGTATCAACATGTAATAAAGGAAACGGTGGTTTGCCAGGATAGAAGGCTTTCATTGTTAAGTGCAGCATTACTGCTGAATCTTTGCCGACTGAATACAACATCACTGGGCGCTCAAATTCAGCTGCTACTTCTCTAATAATGTGAATACTCTCAGCTTCCAGCTGTTTAAGATGCGTTAATTTATAATCAATCATTAATAAATCCAAAATTTGAAGGAGTACGAGGTACTCTTTGTGTGGGTTATTTTTTCATTTTAATTTGTCGCGTAAATGAATACCAGTTATCCATTAATTTTTACTGCTATTTTCTTCTAAGGCGGCAAGTAACGGTGCGTAAATTCCTGCAAAACTGCCGTTACTCATCAGCACGACATGCCCACTACCTTGCGCCAAGCTAATGACCTGCTGAATAATATTATCTATGGATGTACACAAAGTAAGATGCGAAGCATTTGATAGGGTTTGCTGTAAATCATGAGACAACACACCATTATCAAAAATGATAACCTGATCAGCGTCATGCAAGGAATCAACTAACGTTGCATTATGAATACCCATGCGCATGGTGTTTGATCTTAACTCTAGCACAGCAATAATTTTTTCTTTACCCACCCGTTTTCGTAACCCCTCTAACGTGGTGGCAATAGCCGTGGGATGATGTGCAAAATCATCATAAATAGTTAGGTTAGGTAATTGCCCCACTATTTCCATCCGACGTTTGACGCTTTTAAAGGTGGCTAAAGACTGTAAGGCAACACTGGGAGCAATACCAATATGCTGTGCTGCAGCAATGGCGGCAAGGGCATTAGCGACATTATGCTTACCTGTTAAAGACCATGCCACACTGCCCTGCGCCTGTCCTTGGTAAAAAAGAGTAAACGCGGAACCATCGTCGGCAAGCAGTTGTACATGCCACTCAGCATCAGTATTTTCTAAAGCTGTTTTATGAACAGGCGTCCAACAACCTTTATCCAAGACCTCCTGCACATTGTCATCTGACTGGGGATAAATAACCCTCCCATTGCCTGGAATGGTTCTAACAAAATGATGAAATTGCGTTTTGATCGCATCTAAATCTGGAAAAATATCGGCGTGATCGTATTCAAGATTATTTATGATGGCGGTGCGCGGACGATAATGAATACATTTTGATCGTTTATCAAAAAAAGCAGAATCATATTCATCTGCTTCAATCACAAAATAATTTGCTGAACCTAGCTGCGCAGACATACCAAAATTTAACGGTACGCCACCAATCAGAAAACCAGTATCGATACCTTGAGCAGTGATTATCCACGCCAACAGACTGCTTGTAGTGGTTTTACCATGCGTACCGGCAACGGCAAGAACCCATCTATTTTGCAAAACATGCTCAGCTAACCATTGCGGCCCTGAGGTGTAAAATAGACCTTGTTCCAACACGGCTTCAACTTCAGGATTACCGCGCGATAAGGCATTACCAATAATCACGCAATCTGGCTTTGGCAGGAGATTTTCAGCACGGTAGCCTTCCATCAACACAATACCCTGAGCCATTAATTGCGTGCTCATTGGTGGATATACATTCTGATCAGAACCCGTCACGTGATAACCAAGTTGCCTTGCTAAAATTGCAAGCCCGCCCATAAATGTACCGCAAATACCTAAAATATGAATATGCACAAAAAACCTTGGGTAAAAAACCCCATCTAAACCTTAAACGCTACTGACGAACATTCTATATTGCTCACATTGCTTACGCATTGCGATCAATCATTATTTCAACTTGCTCAGCAAACTTTTCTAAATCGCCACTCACTACTTTTTTAAGAGGGATCACTAATGCTGTTGTTAAATTTATATAGATGTAAACATAGCGTTTGCCGTATTCAACCCTAAGCAACTCACTCCATGTCATTTTATGCGAGCCACTGGGAGATTTTTCGAGTAAATAGCCTGCATTTTGCGGATCAATGCTCAATTTATATTTACCAAACATGGCATTTTTTTCTTTATCTGAATAACTTTTGAGCACTTGTCTGTGCAAATCCAACAACATTACTTTAGGTGATAATAATGCCCATAACAGAGCAATTAATAAAATATAAGCTGAAGTTTGCCAATCACCATAATAAAAATAATAAAAAGAACCAATGAGCGCCATCACCCCCGGCACAATCCAACGATTTTTTCTAATATCTTGTTGAATCTCTTCATTTCTCATGAATTGTAATTCGTTAAAATGAACTAAATCTTCTTCTGTGAACTCATATTCAATATCAAACATAGTATTTTTTTATAATAATTTTTAGTAAAAATTGTCATTACACGTCGTGAAATGTGCCTGCCTAATGCATTTTTATTTTTATGTACGCACTGCGTCTAAACGCATTAGATAAGGTTAACATTAAGGTTTTAAAATAGCCGTGCAACGCCACCTGATGTAATTTGTATAAAGAGACATACACCATTTTAGCAATGAAACCACCAATACTTATGGAGCCCATTAAATTGCCCATAAGATTACCTACGGTTGAGTATTTACCTAAAGACACTAAAGAGCCATAATCATGATAATGAAACGTCACTAAATCATACCCTTTTAACCGATTAAGGATAGATTTGTATAAGGTTTCTGCTTGTTGATGAGCCGCTTGCGCACGGGGTGGAATATTACCCTTATGCCCTTGCCAGACACAGGCTGCACAATCACCCATAGCAAAAATATCTTCATCATTGGTTTTTAAGGTTTGATCAACGAGTAACTGGTTAATATGATTGACTGCCAAGCCATCCATATTTTTTAACCACTCAGGGGCTTTAATACCTGCCGCCCAGACTTTAATATCCGCCTCAATAAACTCACCGTCATGGGTCATAATACCTTCAGTATTAACCTCAATGACACGACGCCCTAGCTTAAGATCGACGCCCAAATGAATCAACTGTGCTTGCGTTGCGTGGGCTAAGCGATCAGGCAAAGCTGGCAATAACTGACTAGCTGCTTCAATGATTGTTAATTTTACGTTACTGGTTTCCTTCAAGCCATAAACAGCCAAGACATTGGTCACTTCATGTAATTGCGCTGATAATTCAACACCTGTTGCACCTGCACCAACAATTGCAATGGATAAAGGCTTCGCTGCGATACTAGCGCGATCTTTCCCTATATATTTTTTTAGGTACGTTTCAAATAATTTTTTCTGAAAATTAAAGGCTTGAGAAGTGGTATCCAAAAACAAACAATGCTCTTGAACTCCTTTAATATTAAACGTGTTACTCACACTGCCCACCGACATCACCAAGGTATCATAATGAAAAACGCGACGTGGAATAAGCTCTTCCCCTGCATCATTAACCGTGGCAGCCACTGACACTTCTTTTTTTTGTCGATTAATGGCGTCCATTTTCCCTAATCGAAATAAAAAATGACTACGATGTGCCTGTGCTAAATATTCCACTTGCTCAGATTCGTCTAAGGTACCTGCGGCAACCTCATGCAACAGTGGCTTCCAAATATGGGTAGTCGTGGCATCGATTAAAATAATTTCGGCTAACTTTGCTTTGCCTAATTTGTTCCCCAACCGCGTTGCCAATTCAAGACCTGCTGCGCCACCCCCCACAATAACTATCTTATGAAGTGCATTATTTTCATTCATCATCGCCGACCTTATCACTTGTAATCTCGTTAACTTGCATTATAACTAATGTTACCGTCATGCTTGGCACTTTAGAAACAATTATTTGTTGTCCTACAACGCATTGACTAAACAGACGTAAAACTACCCCTCAAACTATGCATCAGTTACACTAATAATCTGTTTTGATCACACCCTAAGGAACGTCAGTATGCCTAACATCACTTTATTAAATTGCGCACTCCTCAGCGTGCTTGTAAGCGCCTGTGCAACTGCGCCAGAAACCATACAACCCATTGAAAATAAAATAGTTAATGATTTCCCAACACGCGACCGCGTAGAATATGTGCTTAATTGTGTTGCTCAACATGGTGGCTTAACGTACATCAGCCAGTATGCCTGTGGCTGTAAGATAGACAAAATTGCAGAAAAAATGAGTTTTAATGATTTCGAAAGTGCTAAAACATTTGGTTATTTAAAAAGCACTCCAGGCGATGCCGGTGGTGCTTTTCGTGATCCAAAGCAAGCTAAAGACTTAGGCAAACGTCTTAAAGAAGCCGAAGCGGATGCTGAAAAACAATGTTTTGTAAAATAAACACACAACCAGAACGTTGTCTTTTTCCTAGCACAGCTATTAAAATTAATTAGCCAATGCTAATAATCGCTATTGGTACCCACATCCACTTGAGTTAATCAAGGTATCCCCACACCACAAGGACTTTAACATGCCTAAATTTATTATCGAACGCGAACTGCCTGGCGCAGGCTCGCTAAGCAGTGAACAACTTCAAGGTATTTCACAAAAATCCTGCAGTGTACTTAACGAACTTGGCACCAAAATTCAATGGTTACAAAGCTACGTCACTGATGACAAAATCTACTGTGTTTATATTGCACCTGATGCGGAGACCATTAAGCTTCATGCCGAGCAAGGCGGCTTTCCAGCAAACAGTATTGCCGAAGTTAAAACTGTAATTGATCCAACCACGGCCGAATAAAGCGCTGTAGTGCAGCATTTACCGGATTTTTTTAAATATAAAAACTCCGGTAAACCCCGCACATTAATTATGCTGACTTTTGTTAATGCGTTGCCGATGTGTTGTTATCGGCATAACCAGCTTAGTACGATCCCAGCCTTCTAAATCTAACACCTCATCTAAACATTTTTCCATCAACTGATGGGCTTGCCTAGCCACTTCAGCAATACGCTGATGCACTTCAATCTCGACACGGCTTTCATTCAAGCTTTCATTTTCTATACACAGCTGCTGATAATCAAATAATTTACGCAAATTGGTAATTTGCAAACTAATATGCACTGGACACGCGCAGGTATATAACGCAGCTTGATCATTAATAATGGCTAGCTGTAATGCAGTAAATTTGCTATCAAGCTTCATTCCTTTCATCTCCCAAAATTTATTATTATATTTATAGGTCGTACATTTCATGACGAACACGCGCTAAAGATACCAGATTAAGCACGCAATTAAAGCAAGAAAATCATGAACAATTTTTTAGCACAAAAGGGGGTCTGTAAAAGTAACGCTTTACCCTAACATGACTAAAAAAACGCCGCCAATTTGGTATTAATCGCTAGGCTTGCGCAGTGCGCGTACAAATAGTTACCTGACTAGCCAACACCTTAATATTGTTATTTTTTTACTAAAAACTTAACTAAGGTCACCGTGTTTTTATCACAGGCAATAATTTCAATAGGATGATCATGCAGGTTTACACTGGTGTTAGGCTCGGGAATAGTTTCCAGCAACTCAATGATTAAGCCATTTAATGTTTTTGGCCCTTCAGTAGGTAAGCTCCATTGCGCTATACGATTTAACTCCCGCACCGAAATATCCCCATCCACTAAATAACTGCCATCACTTTGTTTTCGGGCTGCGGTGTTAACATCTGTGATTAACTCACCGACAATCTCTTGAAATAAATCATCTAAAGTGACCAAGCCTTGCACGTCACCATATTCATCAACAACCAAGCCAATACGAATTTGTTCATTCTTAAAACTCATTAACTGTGCGTGAACAGGTGTGCTCTCGGGAATAAAAACAGGTTTGGTTAAAAGATTAATAATGCTTTGCTTATCAAAATCTTCGTTATTAACTTCAACTAACACCTTTCTTAAATGTAAAAAACCAATCACGCGATCAATACTTTTTTTATACACCACTAAACGTGTATAAGCACTGGTTTTAATGCGCTCAATAATTTCTTCTAACGGTGCTTCCAAATCAATGCCGGCAATTTCATTGCGCCGCGTCATGATGTCTTCAACAGTGGCTGATTCTAAATCTAAAATACCTAGCAGCATTTTTTGATACCGAATAGGCATTAAACTTTCTGCTTCGGTAATAATGCTTTTAAGCTCATCCGTGTTTAAGGAATCATTGCGATTTTTTTTAATATCAATGCGCACCATCCACAGCAACATCTTGACAAAAATATTGACGAAACTAATGACGGGATAAAACAATCTTTGCAGCGGCGGATAAATCCAAGAGGACGGATACGCTAACAATTCAGGTTGCAGCGCAGCTAAGGTTTTAGGGGTAACTTCTGAAAAAATCAGCATGAAGATAGTGAGGCACACCGCACCCACTGCAATACTAGATTCGTCATTTGGAAATAACCGGATTGCAATCACTGTGGTAAGTGACGCGGCAAAGGTATTGACAAAGTTATTGCACAGTAAAATCAAGCTGATTAAACGGTCAGGTCGTTGCAATAACTTATTAACCCTGATGGCGGACAGATTTTTTTGTTTAACTAAATGCCTTAAACGGTATCTGTTTAGTGTCATTAAAGACGTTTCAGAGCCAGAAAAAAATGCTGATAAAAGCAACATTAAAGCGAGCACGCCAAAGAGCACACTCAAAGGGATATCATTCAAAATGGAACTCGCGAGTAATTAAAACATCTTTAGTTTCTACTATGGAGATTTTTTGTCAAGCTAAATAACATGGCTTGTTTTAAGAGAATACAAATACTATGGCTTAAGAAAACTGCGGATTTTAAGTCACGTCAGTAATAGTTGACTTGTTAGGTTTGTTGTATTTCTTGCGCTTCAATAGCTTTTAACTCTTTACCTTGATTGTCTTTCCACTCCATAAGGCCATTAGCATTTCGCCCCAGCACCACTGCGGCGGCAGAAGACGGACTGCTAAATAAATAGTCACTCATAAATTCAAGTTTTCCATTAACCTCGTTAATCAGTTTATTTTCAATAAGTTCATCACGTAAAGCTTTAAAGCCTTTTGAAAGAGATGGGACGATATCATTGGTTATTATAGTGCCTTTAAAAATAACAAAACCATCTGCCACTCGTTTTCCACAGGCATTTGCACCTTTTGTACTTTTAATATAAAGATTTTCTGAGTTGACACTAGCGACCAAACTGTCTTTTATGAAGGGCTCAAATACTTTAAAACCCATTGTATTAATAAGCATTTTTATATACTCAATGAATTCTTCCAGTTCAGATTGATCAGATTCTGAGATAGAAGAACGCGTAGGGGTATTACTATTTTGTAATTCATAACGCGCAGTTAATGTAGCTATTTCAAACAAACGCGACTCAAGATATTTAATATGCGCCTTATTTAAATTCTCGTCTTTACTTATAAAAACCACCGATTCATTCCAAAACTCTTTTTCTGCGACATGCTGCACCAGTCTCCCGTAAACATTTTCTGCTTCACCAATATAAACTTTTGGTTTTGTCGTTGATGATTCAGCTTTCCCAAATAACAAATACACCGCAGTGCTTTTTAACTCCTGTCTGTCAGCGCAATTTTTAACTTTACCACGCGGTATTCTGTATGCTTTTCCTGTCCAATTTGAAAGCTCACAAATCATCCGCCCATCTGGATCTGCATCCATTAAAAAAAAGCTTAATTGTCTTCCCGTATTTTATTGTGAACATTATTGACCTTATTTATAGTTGGGCAGTGTAACCATTACCAGGCTGTTTTAGGGAGAACAAAGTTTTCCTTTAATAGGCTTCAATCAGCTGGCACATTACGTTGTGGCTTCATGCTTAAATCCAATTTATGTTACGCGCTCAACAATAAACACCGTTCCTTGCACGGCCACTATTTTTACTTTTTCGGTGCTGGGACAGTCTTCGCCTTGTACTTTCCAAAGTGAATCATCTACTTTTATTTTGCCCTGTCCGTTGACTATAGGTTCATACAAACTAAAAACGCGACCAACATATTGGCGGCCACGCTGATTTAATAGCGGGTGATCTGAGCTGATGGGATAGTGGAGATTAAGTTTTCGCCATAAAAATATGCTGCCTATGCTTGTTGCTGCCATGAAAAAAACTTGGCTTTCAAGCCCTATTTCTGCAAACAGCCATGCCAAAATACCTGTCAATGCGGCGGCAAAGGCCATCCATAAAAAGAAAAAACCTGCGGTAAGCACTTCACCTACCAATAAAACCAGGGCGATAATCCACCAATACCAAAAAATCATATTATGCCTCGTGAGAAGTGGTCACTTTTTTGGCTTGGCCGTGCTGCGCGGTTGTCTCTTTGATTAATTCAGTAATACCGCCTAAGGCACCAATAACCGAAGCAGCTTCTAAGGGCATAAAAATAAGTTTACTGTTTTCTGCCGAGGCAATGTCTTTTAAGGCTTCAATGTATTTTTGCGCCACAAAATACTGGATAGCATTCAGATCACCTTGGCTAATCGCTTCTGACACCATTGCAGTGGCTTTGGCTTCCGCTTCTGCTAAACGTTCTCTGGCATCGGCATCTCTAAACGCCGATTGTTTGCGCCCTTCTGCTTCTAAAATAGCGGCTTGCTGGGCGCCTTCCGCGCGTAATATTTCGGATTGACGCGCTCCTTCTGCTTCTAAGATCGAGGCACGTTTTAAGCGTTCTGCTTTCATTTGCCTGCCCATGGCTTCCACTAAATCTTTGGGAGGCGCGATGTCTTTAATTTCAATACGGGTAACTTTAATTCCCCACGGGGTCGTGGCATCATCTACGACCATAAGCAATCGAGCATTAATATCATCACGTCGTGATAACAGTTCATCCAAATCCATTGAACCCATAACAGTACGAATGTTGGTCATCACCAAATTTAAGATGGCCCAATCAAGTTTACTGACTTCATAGGCGGCTTTGGCGGCATCCATAACTTGATAAAAGACCACGCCATCTACGGTCACCATGGCATTATCGCGGGTGATGACTTCTTGGGAAGGCACATCCATGACTTGCTCCATCATGATTAATTTTCTACCAATTTGATCAATCACTGGAAAAATAATGTTCAAGCCTGGCTTAAGGGTGTTGGTGTATTTTCCAAACCGTTCAACCGTATATTCCATGCCTTGCGGCACAGATTTCACCCCCATAATGATTAATACCAGGGCAAAGACCATTAACATCAATACAAATATTCCAAAACTACTCATGACAACTCCTCATATAATTAGCACAGAAAAAAAATCATTTACGACAACCAACTTAACACGGATGAGTCGTCTTTACGCATAACGGTTGTAAGTGTTCAGCCCCTCCTCTTT